>CAYIZF010000036.1:0-5419 GCA_964367825.1 uncultured Gammaproteobacteria bacterium
TTTTTATACTATATAAATCGGCCGCGTCTTTTATTATTCCTTCAGTTAAAAACTGCTCGATTAATCTCGGGCCCAAGCCTTCTAAATCAGCGGCGCCTTTGGAAACGAAATGAGTTATCTGACGCAAATTAACGGCGTAACATTTTTTATTCAAACAGCGATAAGCGACTTCATCACCGATTTTTTCCACGCGGCCGCCGCACATCGGACATTCATGCGGCGCAGAAATTTTTATTTCTTTTCCGGCACGGAGATTTTTTAACACAGAAACTACTTTCGGAATTACATCGCCGGAACGTTCAATAATTACGGTATCACCCAAACGCAAATCCAAACGTTTAATCTCATCAAAATTATGCAGAGTTGAACGACTGATAATTGCGCCGCCAACTTTGACCGGCTCTAAAACGGCAGTCGGCGTTAGGGCACCGGTGCGTCCGACCTGCCAAATAACATCATTAACGGTCGTCGTCGCTTGTTCGGCAGAAAATTTATAAGCCATCATATAACGCGGCGCCTTCCCAACTATACCGAGAATATCCCACATTCTTAAATCATTTATTTTTACGACTGTACCATCAATTCCAAAAGGCAAAGTTTCACGCTTCCTCTCCACTTCGGCATAAAAAGAAAAAACTTCATTTAAATTGTGGCAAATTCTATTTTGGTGCAAAGTTTTCATCCCTAATAAATTCGCCAGCTTATCAGCTTGATCGCGACGAGCGATTATTTCTCCGCGTTCAAATATTTTGCCGGATTTATCTCGCAACAATAAATCATAAGCATAAAATTCCAATTTTCTCTCGGCGGTTATTTTCGGATCGAGTTGACGGATAGAACCGGCCACACCATTGCGAGTATTCGCTAATTCGCCGCGGCCATCTTTTGCATATTTTTTATTAAGTTCAGTAAAAACTTTTTTGCTCATAATCGCTTCCCCGCGAATTTCAATTACGCCATCTTCAATTAGTCGCAAAACTTTTTTAATTTCACTCTCACCGAGTCCAAGATTTTTTAATTCTTTTTCACTTGGCACTTCCAGTTTTAGCGGAATGCTATTTACCGTCCGAATATTATTAGTCACATCTTCCCCAACTTTGCCATCACCGCGCGTCGCGCCGGCGACTAACAAGCCATTTTCATATCGAAGATTTATCGCTAACCCGTCCAACTTTAATTCGCAATAATAATCTTGTCTTAAACTATGGCCTAAAAAATTTTCATTGCGTTCTTCCCAGGAGCGCATATCCTCTTCGCTAAAAGCATCGAATAAAGAAATCATCGGTTGCGAATGGGTAACTTTTTTAAATTTCGAAAGCGGTTTTCCGGCCACACGTTGAGTCGGAGAGTCAGCGGTAATTAAATCAGGATATTCATTTTCCAACAAAAATAATTCATTTTTTAAACTATCTAAAGCCGCCGCGGAAATCGTTTCGCGGTCTAAAACATGATAATTATAGCGGTGTAAATTTATTTCCGCCTTAAGCTTATCGATTCTTATTTTTGCCTCAGACTTGGTCATAGAAACACTTATTTATTTTATGACCGATAAATAATTTTTTAACATAAAAATTGTATCCGCCTTTAAATGATTTTTAATCCAAGATTTTTCTTTCTCACCATTAACCAATTCACCTAAACCTTGCAAAAGCTGATTATCTTTTATTTTTTCTATAAACGCAATACAAACCAGTAGATAATCCTTGACTGTTTTACCGCTTCTTTCGATAACAACTTCAGCGTTTATGTCCCAATTGTTTTTTGCAAAATAATAAATATCATAGACATCACGCATCGCCATTTCATTTCTCATGGTTAAGGCCGCCAACTTACTGGCAAACATATAATTTTGTTTCGCAACCAACATAGAAATTCCTAAATATTCTTTCACCTCATACTGAGATTTAATATTCTCAACTAATTTCCTAACATTAATCTCGACTTTGATATTATGATCATCTTGACCATATGAAAGCAGCGCAAAAACAGTATATCTTTTAATAATTTGATCTTTTACTTCTCCGTATTTTTCTAGAATCTTTATGATTTTGGCAAATACTAATTTTTTATTGCTATCATTTACATCCAATAAATCAAAATCTAAATCAACCGAAAATCTTGGTAATTTATAAAAAAAGTAGGCGCAAGTTCCGCCTTTAAATCCTAAAAGCGAGCTTATTTCTACGTCACTATAAATATCTCTTAAAATTTGGCCCATTATTAATTGATGTTTTTCATGATTGAGCATAATTTTTATTGCGAGTTATTTTTACGATATTTATTTAATCTTTTTACTAGTTGCGCATTCTTATAAATTTTTACCAGCTCCGCGCATTTGTTAAAATCAATCGGCGTTAAATTATCAAAATAATAATCTGGAAACAAATAAATCATATCCAAAAAAGCTCTTTCCGGAGTAGCTTGGCTATAGTTACCGCAGCTAATAATACCACTGGAATTAAACAAAACTAAATCCTTTAATTTTCTAAAATTAAAAGTATCTTTATCTATTTTTATAATTCGGGAATATTTAGAGGCGGCAAAAACTGTTTCATAATATTGAAAAATAACCCCGGCCTCACGAAGCACTGTTTCAAAACTAATATAAGACGGGTTATAAATACTAATTGCCAGTTCCTTCAAATTATAATTCTTATCTTTAGAAAACACCCCTCTAGTTAACCTTACTAAAACTTTTTGTTTTACATAATAAGCCGTTTTAGCATTTAATTTTTCTCTATCATTTTCCTGCCAAATTAAAGATAAATCTTTATTGGTTAGAATCGTTTTTGGGGACTGATATAATTTAGCAATTAAACTATCCATATTAATAATGTGTACTGGTAATTAGACTATCTCTCATTTCCAGTATACATTATTAATAAATAGGCGTCAATCAGGCTTTTTTAATAAAATAAAAACCCTGCTTATGGCAGGGCTTTTATTATGTTTTTTGCTTAAAAACGGAATTATTCAGCTGTAGGGGCTGGAGTAGATGGAGTTTCGCCATTTGCGCCAGTAGCCTGGTTGATGAAAGAGACAACCTGGTTTATAGTGGTTGTGTTCTGAGTAGTGGCTTGTTGTAATTGAGTCACAGCATTAGAAGTAGCAATTAAGCGAGCGCTAAACTGCCAAAAAATCATAATCAAAACACCCATAATGATGCCGATTATAACTGGAAATACTAATTCTCTTTTCATAGTTTTGTTATTATTTATTATTTTTTTATTTATTAGCTTGTTCATTGTTGGCGGAATTAATAAAATTAACGATTGAGGAAACTTTTGACGAATTATCGACAATTTCCTGTTGGACAGCAAGTATCTTCTTGTCCATACGATTTAACGAAATAAGCACAAAGACAAACAACGCCGCTATCAGCACTAAAACAATGCTAGTTACTAGCGGTCCGACGATTGATTTTTTCATAATTATTAGATGCATAAATAGAGCGGATTTATTATCAGCACTTATTTATGTTTATTTTATTAACTTATTATAATTATAGCAATTTAAGAAAAAGGGGTCAAACAATATGTCTAAATTAAATATTTAAACAAAAAGACAACCGCTTAAAAACCCTTTCTTTTCCCATAACAAGCATAATCGAAAATAAATCCGGTGTTTGTGCCCTGCCGGTTAATAATACTCGAAAAACTTTCGCCACATCGGCAACATTTCCCTTATAAATTTCCGGATTTTTCTTAAATTCTTTAACGCTTTCCGCGTAATTATTTTCTCGGGCAATTTTTTTTATTTTATCAAACCACTCCTGGCTTAAGTCATTTTCATTATAACCCGCCATAAAAGATTGGACTATTTTGCTAATATCTTCTAGCGCAAAACCTGCTAATTTTTCTATAAGCTCTTCTTTGGTGAGAGAAAAATTTTCATCAAAAAAATAATTAATTTCTTTTTCTACCTCTGACCATTTAGCGATATCTTTTCTCGCTTTTTCATCCCCGCTTCTTTCAACGCCAAAAATTTTTTCCGAATACTCATGATTATTTTCTAATAACTCGGCTAATTTATTATTAAATTGTTTTGCCCATTTAACGGCATAATCATAAACTTCTTTAGCGGAATAGCGAGAAACTACTTCCTTGCTTATATTATTAAGTTTATCAAAATCAAATAATGCGCCATTAGAATTTTTTAAGCGATCAAAGGTTAAAATAAATTCGTGAAGATTGGCCGTTGTATTAGCCTTTCGCCAATTCTCAAAATCTGAATTTGCTAAATTTAACAAATATTCTAAAATCGCCTCTTCCGGATATCCTTCTTGATTATAATATTCGACATTTGCTTCCGGGTCTTTTCTTTTACTAAGTTTTCTTTTTGAAGATCCTTCAATCTTTTGGATAGGCTTTATATGCCCATAATTTGGGGCTTTCCACTCTAGAGAAGAAAATAATTGTAAATGTAACGGCAAAGAAGACAACCATTCATCGCCACGAATTACATGAGTCGTTCTCATAAAATGGTCATCAACTACATGGGCTAAATGATAAGTTGGTAAACCATCGGATTTCATTATTACTATATCCTGGTCATTTTCAGGCAGTTCTCTTTTTCCTAAAAGCTCATCTTTAATATTAATTTTTTTATTAAAATCTCCCCAGGATTTAAACCTGATAACATACGGCCGCTTCTCTTCTAATAATTGGAGGACTTCTTTACTAGACGCATCTCGCCACTTAGCACAAGTTCCATAGTATCCGGAACGAACACCCTCCGCTTCTTGACGATTATGAATTTCTTCAAGTTCTTCCGTAGTGCAAAAACATGGATAGGCTAAATCTTTTTCAAGAAGAAATTTAATTACAGATTTATATATTTCTTCCCTATTGCTTTGTTTATATGGTCCATATATTCCGACTTCGTTATTCGGAGAAATTTCACCTTCATCAATTTTAATACCATAGCGATTTAGAGATTTACAAATTAATTCCGAAGCACCGGCCACTTCTCTCTTTCTGTCTGTATCCTCAATACGGAGAAAAAAGACACCATTTGTCTGGTGGGCAAACCGTTCGGAAATTAAAGCGGCATACAATCCGCCTATATGCATAAATCCGGTCGGGCTAGGGGCAATTCTCGTGACCATTGCGCCTTCCGGCAGGTTACGAACAGGATATTTAGCTTCAAGCTCCTCTAGTGTCGGGAGGGGGGTCGGAAATATCATCTCTATTATTTTTTCTTTGTTTTCCATATTACTTTATAATTTAATAAAATTATACCATTTTTAAACAAAAAATCAATTATTCTCTATACATAAATAAATAAGAAAATTAGAGATAGAAACTTGGCCTGGGCTTGACATTTTAATAGAAATGTGTAATAATAATAGGATGAAAAAAATCATTAGATTTGTTATTTAACACAAAAAAAATAGAAAAAAAATAAAGAAAAGATGAAA
>CAYIZF010000037.1:0-5218 GCA_964367825.1 uncultured Gammaproteobacteria bacterium
TTTTTTAATAAAATAAAGATTGGCTCATTTAAATGGCTCATTTAAGATTTCTAACATATTAAAAAAGGAGGTACCCAAATGGCACCTCCACACATCTACCAAGGAAAAAATATTTCCTTGACAACATAAGTCCGCCATCGATCGTTAAGATCTTTTACTTTGATAGCATCGCCCTTTCGCTTCCCCAGAAAAGATCTTCCCAAGGACGTCCTATGGTCTATTATCCTTGGACGATCACCTTCGCGAGGTAAATCGTAACCATCAAGAATAAATTTTTCATCTTTATCTATTATTTCTTTTTTCCCGACAGCTATTAAAGAGGCCGTAAAGACACTCCCTAAACAGATAACCAGATTTTGTTTTTCTGGATATTTAACTAACACTCCGTCTGATAAAACTCTTTGAAATAACTTGTTAAGAACATTGCACTGTCTTAACATGCGAATTTCGCGAAATTTATCTTCTCCTCCACAATCACAATCACGAATTTTATACAAATTATTTAGATAAGATTCGTGAGTCTCTTCGGCTTCTTCAAGTTTCTTTAAAATAAGCCTCTGAAAACCTGCCGAAATTTCAAAGGAGCCTGATTCGGACTCTGATTTCTCAATTCTCTCTTTCATCTCTTATATATTTTTAATGTTAATGTTCTTTTATCTGTGGGCGCACAAGGATTCGAACCCTGGACCCCTTCGGTGTAAACGAAGTGCTCTAACCAGCTGAGCTATGCGCCCTATAAGGCAGGAAACTGCCTATAGTTTAGTTTGTTTGGCTTGGTGGGCGAAAGAGGATTTGAACCTCCACAGCCTTGCGGCCACAAGCACCTCAAGCTTGCGTGTCTACCAGTTTCACCATCCGCCCAAACTCGAAAAAGTCGTCTATTTGACGACCTTTTCTTTTAACTTTTTCTTATATCCGTTGCGTAAATAGTACAGTTTCGCGCGTTTTACTTCCGCTACTTTTTTAATTTCAATCTTAGTAATTGTCGGTAAATTTAACGGAAAGATTTTTTCCACACCGATACCTTCGGAAATTTTACGAACAGTGATTGTCGCGCCAATTTCTTTATTGTGTTTGCGAGCGATTATCATTCCTTCAAAGTATTGAACTCTCTCTTTTTCTTCACCTTTGGAATTTAATTCTTTGATCTTTTGATAAACCCTGACAGTCATGCCTGGTTTTAATTCTAATTTGGTCTCAACCATATGGTTTAAAATTATATAAACGAGACCATAAATCTCGTTTTAAACTACTTATTTAATAAGGGAAATCTTGTCTAATATTATAATTAATTTTTCCTATTGTCAAGATTGTTTTTCACAAAGCTATAAACAGACTGAAAAACCTCGTCTGGTGTCAAATTTGTGGTATCAAGATAAAAATCGTAATTCTTAAAATCATAAACATCAATATCATAATATTTACGATATCTAGCATTATCGCTGGCTATCCTTTTTTTATTGCTTTCTACTACTGCCTCAACACTATTAAGATTATTACCTTCATTACGATCATTGCTTTTCTGTAAACTGCCAAAAATACGCCTAGCTCCCTCCTCTAAACTGACATCTAAATAGATTTTAAGAGAATGTGGAATTAAATACCAAGAAGTCCGGCCCTCGATAACGAAATTGTCTTCTTTCTGGCCTAATTCTCGTTGATATTCATCAACTTCTTTATCCGTTGCCGGGTCTGTTTCTCCGAGTTTATTATATTCAGCTAAAGTTAAACCTCGTTTTAGAGCAGCTTCCCGTCTTAAACCACCAATATAATATCTTGGCCAAGCCAATTCAGCCGACAACATCTTAGCAATCGTGCTTTTTCCTGATCCCGGAGCCCCGCTTAAAGAAATAATCATAATTTAAGTTTGTCTTTTCAGACTTTATCGTTTATTATATTATTATATAGTAAAAAAATTAAATAAAAAAGCGGTTATTTAACGCAAAGAATGATATGTATCTAGAAAGATTGGAAATTCAGGGTTTTAAATCCTTCGCCAATAAAAATAAATTAATATTCTCCGGATTAGTCGATGGAAAAAAGAGAGGGTTAACTGCGATTGTCGGTCCTAACGGTTCGGGTAAATCGAATGTTGCTGACTCTATCCGTTGGGCTTTAGGAGAACAAAGCATGAAAACTATTCGTGGCAAGAAAAGCGAAGATGTTATTTTTTCTGGCTCGGATAAAAAAGGACAACTCGGCATGGCTGAGGTTTCTTTGTGTTTAAATAATTCCGAAGCGATAAAAAATAAAGCAGCCGCTCCAGAAACAATAGAAAAGGAAAGCGATCTCGACCAAATGATTTTAAGTTGCCCGGAAATAGTTATTACTCGTCGTATTTACCGAAGCGGTGAAAGTGAATATCTTCTAAATAATCATCGCGTCCGCTTAACCGATATTCAGATGCTGCTTGCTAAGGCGAATTTCGGACAAAAAACATATAGCGTTATCGGGCAAGGAATGGTGGAAAATTTTCTTAATTCCTCAGCCGCTGAAAGAAAAGATTTTTTTGACGAAGCGACCGGAGTTAAACAATTTCAAATCAAACGCGATTCCGCTTTAAATAAATTAGAATCAAGCTACGAGAATCTCCAGCAAGTAGAAATGCTTTTAACCGAAATAAGACCGCGATTAAAGAGTTTAACCAGACAAATTGAAAAATTAAAACGTCGTGATGAAATATCCGATAATTTACGGGCAACTCAGCTTAATTATTATGGTTTTCTTTGGCAAGATATAAATCAAAAATTGAATAAGGCCAACGAAAACTTTTTAGGCTTGGAAAAAAATAAAATTGAAAAAGAAAATAAACTTGAAAAATTAAACGAGGATTTAAATCGTATCCGCGCCACTGATAATTTTCGAGAAATTAATGAACTTCAACCGCGCTTACGCGAATTAGAAAACCAAAAAAATCAATTAAACAAACAGCTCTCTAAATTACAAGCAGAATTAGAGCTTCAGCTTGAAGCCCAAGGACAATTCGATGTTTCTTGGTTAAATAATAAGCAAGGAGAATTAAACGCTGAATTAGAAAACATTATAGCAGAAATCGCCACTATAAATCCGGCCGATACGAACCGTGATGAATCTTTTTTACGTGAAGAACTTAACACGATAAATTCCGAAATCGACAAAGCCAATAATATTCGCCGCCAAATTGACCGTTTAGAAACGGAAAAATATTCTTACGCCAAACAAATATCAAAATTAGAAGCAGTATTAGAAGCCAACCTCGAAGTTCAAGGACAATTTGATGTTTCTTGGTTAAATAATAAAAACGAAGAACTGGTCGCCGAATTAATAAAATTAAAAAACGAAATCGCCGGCTTAAAATCAGAAAATAGCCGCGACAAAGAAATTACCAATGAAAAGAAATTAAATTCTATTCAAGAAAATTTAACTCGTCTTAATAAAGAATTAGAAAATTTAAATAAAGAATTGCGTCAAAGCGGAAAAAAGGAAGGCCAAAATGAAGCTATCAGCCAATTAATTGACGAATTCTTAAAACAGCTGGAAACAATTGAAAGAGAAACCGATCTTGATCGCATAAAAAAATTAATCAGCGAAGCAAAAAATGATTTCCAAAAGAAAATAGCCAGTTTAATTAGTGGGTTGGATGATGATAAATTAAACCAAATAAAAGAAATTCAAACGGAAATAATTTCTTTAAACGAAGAAAAACAACAAACCCAAGAAACTTTAAGCGCCGAACGCCTTCGCTTATCAACCGTTAACGAACGCCTTCGCTTATTAGAAGATAGAGAAATTCAAAGTGAAAGAGAAATCGTTGACATCAAAACTAAACTTGAAAAGGCTCAAGTTAAATTTGACGCAAGCCAAATAGAATCCGAAAAAAGAGAATTAAATAAAAAAATTGAATTATTAGAAAAAGGACAAACTAGTTTAAAAGCTGAGATTCGCTTAGACGAATGGCTTGAGAAAAAACAGGTTATCAATAATAAAATAAATGATTGCCGCTTAAAAGCATCTACCTTAGCAGAACGCTCCCGTTTATTAAACGCTAAAAAAATCCAAACAGAAAGAGAGATAAATGATATTAAAGCTAAACTCGAAAAAGCGCAAATTAAATTTGATGCGAGCGGAATTGAAAATGAAAAAGCGGAAATAGCTAAGCGCCTCGAGTCTTTAAACGAAGAAATAAAAGCGTTGGAAATGAAGTTAACAGAATTTAATGCTGCCCAAGAAAAAGAAAAAGGACAAATGTATGAATGTCAAAAAACTATCCAAGCTTTTCAACAAGAACTTAATTCTGTTTTAACCGAACTTAATAATCTAAAAGTTGAAGCGGCACGCCAAGAGACAAAACTTGAAGATTTAGAAGCTAATATAAGAAACGATGAATTAGAAATAAATGATATCCAGAAACATGAATTAACCATCGAAGAAATTGCTATTGATCGTTGGCAAAAAGAAATCACTAACAATAAATTGCAACTAGAACAAATTGGCGGAATTGATCCGGAAACAGAAAAAGAGTTTGCCGAAACTAAAGAACGCTATGATTTTCTAACTAATCAAACCGAAGATCTTCATAAAGCGGTTAAATCTTTAGAAGAAATAATTTATGAATTAGACACTAATATTAAAGACCGATTCGACGCTGAATTTAAAGTTATTTCTGAAAAGTTTAATGAATATTTTAAAGTTCTATTCAACGGCGGTTCGGCAAAAATATCAAAGATAATGTCTGATGATTCGGAAAAAGATGAACAAAAAAATAATGAGCAAGTTAGCGAAAATGGAAACAAGACTCCAATGGAAGGATTAAGCGCAGCCGAAGTTGAAATCAAAAACGCCAATGATGAAAAATTAAAGAGAATAAAATTTTTACGCAAACATAACGCTGTCGGTTTGGCCGGCATCGATATTCAAGCAACTCCTCCGGGAAAAAAAATACAAGCTGTCTCAATGCTTTCCGGTGGCGAACGTGCTCTAACCGCTATCGCTTTAATCAGTGCTATTATTAGCGCCAACCCTTCTCCCTTTGTTGTTTTCGATGAAGCTGATGCCGCTCTTGATGAAGCGAATTCTGAACGTTTGGCTAAGATTCTTGACGATTTATCCAATAAAACTCAGTTTATCGTCATTACCCATAACCGCGCTTCTATGCGCCGCGCCAGTATTCTCTACGGTGTAACAATGGAAGAAAACGGGGTTAGTAAACTTTTAAGTGTTAAACTTGATGATATAAAAA
>CAYIZF010000038.1:0-5098 GCA_964367825.1 uncultured Gammaproteobacteria bacterium
ATTTAATACTTCACTCTCAAAAATCGTGGGCGATGAAAGTATTTTTGCTAAAATTCTTAAGCCATTCGGGTTATTTTTCAAAAATCTATTTTCGCGTTCGGAAGTTGAAGAAGAAAATGCCGGTCAGAAATTTGTGAAAGAAGCAAAAGAGGAAATTTTAAGCGCTTGGCAGAAAAAAGAAATTAAACCGAATGAAGCTGAAGAAGAGAACGAAGAAAACGAAGGTGATGAAGTAATGTCTCCGGCTAAAGCTTTAGCGCAAAAGAATACACCGAAAGTTCAAGAAAAAATTGTTTGGCCGAAACGGACGATTAAAATTGATATGCCACTCGAGTTATTAAACAATAAATTTACTAAAGCGATTGGCGGCGATACTGAAGCTAATGCCCTAAAGATTCATAAGACTTTAGAGAAGTTTGGAATTGAAGTTGAAATGGGCGAAACAAAAGTCGGCCCAACTGTTACTCAATATACTTTTCGTCCGGCTGAAGGCGTTAAACTTTCTCGTATCACAACTTTAAATAATGATTTGTCGCTTTCTTTAGCGGCTCATCCGATTAGAATCGAAGCGCCAATTCCGGGAAAATCTTTAGTGGGTATTGAAGTGCCTAATCGCGCGAAAGCGATTGTCGGTCTTCGGGAAATTCTAGAAGACCAAGCGTTTAAAGATAGAAAAAATAATTTATTTGTGGCTCTTGGAAAAGATGTTTCCGGCGCGGCTTGGCTTTATGATTTAACACGCATGCCGCATCTTTTAGTTGCTGGCGCGACTAATTCCGGGAAATCGGTTTGTTTAAATGCGATTATTGTCAGTTTACTTTATCAAAATAATCCGGATGATTTGCGATTTATTATGGTCGATCCGAAACGTGTTGAGCTCCCGACCTATAATGGTATTCCTCATTTATTAACTCCGGTTATTACCGATGTTAATAAAACGATTAATGCTTTAAAGTGGTGTTTAAATGAAATGGAAAGACGCTATGATATTTTAAATAAAGCCGGTAAGCGCAATATTCAATCTTATAATCAAGTTACTAAAGAAAAACTTCCTTATATAGTTTTTGTCATTGATGAATTAGCCGATTTTATGATGACCGCCGGAAAAGATATGGAAGCGGCAATTATTCGTTTAGCTCAGATGTCTCGTGCTATCGGTATCCATTTAATTTTAGCAACACAACGTCCAAGCGTTGATGTTATTACCGGTTTGATTAAAGCCAATATCCCGACTCGTATCGCTTTTTCCGTCGCTTCTTTAGTTGATTCAAAAACTATCTTAGATGCGGCTGGGGCAGAAAAATTATTGGGCCAAGGTGATATGTTATTTATGACCGCCGAGTTTGCTAAACCAAAAAGAATTCAGGGCGCTTATTTAAGTGATGAAGAAATAAATGACGTGGTAAATTATATTAAAGAGAAGAGTGGCCCAGCGGAATATTTAGAAGGCGTAACTGATCGCCAGAAAGTTGGCGGAAATGCCGGCGTTGGTTTAGATGGAAATCATGGCGACGAAGATGAATTATTTGAAGCGGCTAAAGAGATAATTGTTAAGGCGGGCAAGGCATCAACTTCAATGTTGCAACGTCGTTTATCAATCGGCTATGGTCGTGCCGCCAAGATTTTAGATATGCTTGAAGAAAATGGAATTATTGGCCCGTCTAATGGCGCTAAACCGCGCGAGGTTTTAATTAGCCAGGACCAATATGAAGCGATGGGCGCGGAAGTAATTAGCGGTATTCCGATTCATGACCGAGCGACCGCTAAACGCCCGGATAGTTATTTGGCTGGCGACGAAGGTAATGATGATACTTTAGTATTTACAAATGACAAGACTAATAATGAAGAAGATGAAGATTCTAATATTGAAGAGGAAACAGTGGAAGAATCAAGTGGGTCAGGAGAAGAGTTAGATGAGCCGGAAAATAAGTCGGAAGAAGATATTAATAGTCAAGAAGAAATAAAAGAAGAGTTAAACTTGACTCCAGACGAAGAACAAGAGATAATTAATGATGAAGATGAAATCATCGAAGAAATTCATCAGAAAAAAGAGGAAGAAAAAAAAGAAAAACCGGAAGTGAGTAGCAAAGCCTTTGAAGAAGATGATGAGATGTTTTTTTCTAAATAGATTTAAATAAACAAGATTGTAATAATAGATTAAGGCTGTAACATTTAAAGAGTTTATTCGTATTATTATATAGAAACTAGGGTTTAAATCGTGAAAGCGATTTGCTCCCGAATATGGCTGAATAAAAAAAGAAAGATTAAAACAAAACCACCCCTCGGAATCGGGGTGGTTTGTTGTTTTTTATTTCCCGCGAACTCTGGTATAATAAGCTATATGTTAGAAAAAATAAAAAAACTTATTCCTCGTAATCTTTTCAAGGCGCTCCAACCCCCTTATCATTTTTTAGTCGCTCTATGCGCGGCGATTGTTTATCATTTCCCAAGCCGAAGGATGATTGTTATTGGTGTGACTGGCACTGCCGGAAAAACCTCAACCGTTTATTTGATCGCCAAGACTTTGGCGGCCGCTGGTTATAAGACCGGTTTTACCTCGACAGCTGTTTTCTCTGACGGTAATAAAGAATGGTTGAATGATAAGAAAATGACTATGCCGGGGCGTTTCTTCATTCAGAGAACTTTACATCAAATGTGGGAAAACGGTTGCCGTTATGCAATCGTCGAAACTACTTCCGAGGGCATAAAACAATTCCGCCATCGTTTTATTAATTATGATATTTTAGTATTTACTAATCTTTATCCGGAACATATTGAATCTCATGGTAGTTTTGAAAAGTACAAAGAAGCAAAAGGGATTTTATTTGCCCACCTTAAGCGCTGTGCCACTAAATACATTAATGAAGATAAAGTTGTTGTTCATCCAGCCAATGACTTTAAAAAGCTTGATTTTACAAGGGTTTTTAAGACTATTATTGTTAATGGTGATGATGAACATAGTGAATATTTTTTAAATTTTTGGAGTGAAGAAAAAATGGTTTATTCTTTTAATCCAGAAAATAATTTTGAATCACTGTTTAAAAATTTATCAAACGAAGCTAAAGTTAAAGATTTTAAAGTTATTGTTGGTTCTGATTTGCTTTCGTCCGCTCGCGGAGTATCTCTTAAAATTGAGAACGAATCAGTTAACTTAAAACTTTTAGGAGAATTTAATGCGGTTAATGCTTTAGCTGCTTATGCTGTTGGTAAGAATCAGAATATTAATAATAAGGATATAATTTCTGGCTTAGAAAGTGTCAGCTCTTTAGCCGGAAAATTAGAATTAATCGATGCCGGACAAAATTTTACGGCGATTGTTGATTATTCTTTCGAGCCGCGAGCAATGGAAAAACTTTATAAAACCGTCGCTCTTATTCCTCACAATAGAATTATTCATTTGCTTGGTTCAGCCGGTGGTGGACGTGATCGTTCTCGCCGTCCGATTCTCGGCAAATTAGCCGCCGAAAATGCAGATATTGTTGTTATCACCAACGAAGACCCTTATGATGAGGACCCGATGGAAATTATCAACCAAGTGGCCGAGGGCACGGGTGATATTTCGGAAAATAAGATGATTTTAGATAAAAATCTATTTAAAATTCTTGATAGGCGTGAAGCCATTGAAAAAGCGCTAAAATTAGCTGAAGAAGGGGATATAGTGCTATTTACTGGTAAGGGAGCGGAACAATATATCTGTGTAGCTGGTGGCAACAAGATTCCTTGGGACGAAAGGCGAATAGTCCGCGAGACAATTGTGGAGAAACTGTGTATTGACAAAGAATAGAAGATATTATATTATAAGAATATTAACACTTTTTTAACTAAAAAAAGTGATTTATCAAAAAAATAATTAATTAAATAAATGTTAAACTCAAGCCGTTTGGGATTGGGATTTTTTTGTTAAGTAAATTACTGTCCTTTTTTGTTTTTTCATCTATTATTAGATAAATATACTACATAAATATTTTATAAACATACGTCCTATGTCTACGCGTAAATCATTTTCTGAGCTTCGAGAAATTATGCCCTTACCGGACTTAATCGAAATTCAAAAAGATTCTTATGATTGGTTCCTTAAAGAGGGACTCGCTGAATTATTTGATGAAATAAATCCCGTTACCGATTTTATCGGACGTGATTTGGAGTTATATTTTGAAGATTATTATTTAGACGAACCGAAGTTTTCTGAACTTGAAAGTCGTGAGAAAAATATTACCTACGAAGCGCCTCTACGCGTTAAGACCAGACTTCTTAATAAAAAAACCAATAAAGCTATTAGCCAAGAAGTCTTTCTTGGTGATTTTCCTTTGATGACTGAACAGGGAACCTTTATTGTTAATGGTATTGAAAGAGTTGTTGTCTCTCAGTTAATCCGTTCCGCCGGAGTTATGTTTACCTCGGAATTTATAAAAGGTAAAAAATGTTATGGCGCAAAAATTATTCCGAATCGCGGCGCTTGGTTAGAAATTGAATCAGATTCTAATAAAGTTTTATGGGTCCGTATTGATCGTAAGAGAAAAGTAGCGATTACTTCTTTATTGCGTGCTTTTGGTTATGAATCGGACGAAGAATTAATTAAATTATTTACCGATGTTGATTTAGTTAAGAATAAGGATGAAAAGACTTTTATTGAAGCGACGCTGGAAAAAGATGCGGCTAAAAATGAAGCGGAAGGTTTACAAGAGGTTTATCGTCGTATTCGTCCGGGAGATTTAGCTTCCGTTGAAAATGCTCGCCAATTAATCCATTCGATGTTTTTCCGTTTTGATCGTTATGATTTTGGTCGTGTCGGACGTTATAAATTAAATCGTCGTTTTAATTTAAATTTACCGGCTAATAAGAAAGAGAATCGTATTTTACGCAAAGAAGATTTGGTTTTAATAATTAAGGAAGTCATCCGTTTAAATATTACTAAAGAACCAGAAGATGATATCGATCACCTTGGTAATCGTCGTATTCGCGCGATTGGTGGTTTAATCCAAAATCGTTTCCGCGTCGGTTTAGCGAGAATGGAACGTATTATTAAAGACAGAATGTCTACTTCTGATATTGTTTCCCTTACTCCTTCAAAATTAGTTAATGCTCGTCCGGTTATTGG
>CAYIZF010000039.1:0-5047 GCA_964367825.1 uncultured Gammaproteobacteria bacterium
GGTTTATGAGTATGGCCATAAAAAATAAAATCAAGATTAATCGGAGTTAATTCTTCGATTTTTTTTATTTTTTCCGGCTGATGACATAAACCGATATTTAAGCCGCCGATTTCATTAATGCTGATGTCGCCGCCAAAATGGATATTGGCTAATTTCGCTACATCTTTTTCTTCGTAAATTTCCGCGTTTCCTGCGACAACAAAAATCTCGCCTAAAAAGTTTTTAGCGAGATAATCTATTGTTTCTATGTTAGTTATATCTCCGCAACAAACAATATTAGCGACTTTATTTTGACGGCACCAAGTTAAACATTTTTCTAGGCAAGCCAAGTTGTCGTGAATATCGGAGATAACCGCGATAAGCATAATTATTTTGTGTTTTTAAGTTTTATTTCGTAAGCCATCTGTTCGAGTTTACGCAAATGTCCGCGTGATTGATCATATTTAGTGCGAAGATATCCGGTCATATCGAAATCAATTAATTGGCCCATAACATCTTCGGCTACTTTTTTAATCTTAGCGACTTCGCCGAATTTTCCTTTAGCCGCTTGGTTAGTCGCGTAACGGACAAGTTCGCCGATCATATCGCAGATTCCGCCTAAATATGATTCATAACTAAGATGTAAATCATTAACCGCTTCGATTTTCTTTTTCTTGATAGCGGCATATAAAGTTTTGCCTTCAAGATACTCTTCGGTCGCGGCCTTATAAGCCCCTTCATTATAAAGACGTTCGGCACCGAAACGCTTTTCTAGATTTTTTAAATCCTTTTCAATGCCAGTCATTTTTTCTTCGGATATTTTAAAATCATTTCTTTGTAGGGCAAAGATATTTTTTTTCGCTTCGAATAAAATATTATTTGAAGCACTGATTATTTGGCGTCTTTCTGATTCGTTGGCGCGGTATTCGCTTCTTAACTGCTCAAGGAATTTATCATTAATCATAAAATTACGTATATTATCGTTTTGATTTTTTAAGACTACTTTAAATTATTTTAAATCACTCTAAATACTTCTTCGATACTGGTTTCGCCGGCTAGCGCTTTTAATATTCCATCCTGAATCATCGTGACTGTCCCTTCGCTAACGGCAGTTTGTTCGATTTCAAAATCGGTGACATTTTCTTTTTGGATAAGCTTCTGAATTTCCGGTGTCATGGTTATAGTTTCGTATAATCCGAGACGCCCCTTATAGCCAATGTTCCCGCATTTTTCACAACCGGCGCCATGATAGAAAGTTAATTTTTCCGGGAGTTTAATATTCGGATTTTTTATTTTCGCGAGTTCTTCTTTAACTCGTTTTAAATCTTCCGGGACTAATTCGATTTCTTTTTTACAGTAAGGACATAAGCGGCGGACTAAACGTTGGCCGATAGTAAATTCAATTGCATTAGCAAGTGTTTGTCGATCAAGACCGAGGCCGGCAAAACGGGAAATTGCGCCAGCGGCGCTATTAGCATGGATAGTTGATAAAACTAAATGGCCGGTTAAAGATGCTTCCATAGAAATTTTGGCGGTTTCGGCATCGCGGATTTCTCCAATCATCATGATATTTGGATTTTGACGCAAGAGGGAACGCATCGCGGACGCAAAAGTATAACCGCGTTCTTCATCAATCTGAGTTTGCATAACACCCGGCAATTGGTATTCAATAGGATCTTCGACGGTGATTATTTTAACATCCGGTTTATTTAATTTATTTAAGATACTATAAAGAGTGGTAGTCTTACCGCTGCCGGTCGGACCGGTGGTGAGAATAATCCCGCGTGTTTTTTTCATGGCGAGTTGCAAAGCGTCGAAAGCGGTTGAAGTAATACCAAGTCTATCCATTTCTAAATTCGCCGCATTAGTCGATAATAAGCGGATAACAATTGTTTCTCCGTATCCGCCGGCGATAATAGAAATACGACAATCAAGTTTTCTGTCCGGCAGGTAAACACTGAAACGTCCGTCAAAAGTCGCGCGTTTTATATTAGTCGGCGCGCCGGCGAGAATTTTTACTTCCGATAGTAGCGGCAGATAACTGGTTTTTGGTAATTTAAGAATATCGTGGAGGACACCATCAATACGGAAACGGATACTGACATCATTTTCCGTCGGTTCGATATGGATATCGCCGGCATCATTAACGACAGCTAGGGACATAACTAAGCTGATTAATTCCGAAGTAGGAATTTCTTTAACCTTTTCGGTAATGGCGCCGATATTTTGGCTTAATCCTTTAGCCTGTTCAAATTCTTCCGGTTTAATTTTTATGCCGCGACCGATAGTTTGGGAAATGACAATATCATAAAGTTCGTTAATATAATCAAAATTACCGATGACGCGATAAACCTCATCAAGAGAAGTTATGCCGTCAAGCACTTTTAAGATGCCATCCTGGAGCATGGTAATCATGCCGTTTTCAATCGCTTGTTGGAGTATTTTAAATGACGGTGCTTTATCAATCGTTAACTGTTTAATGTTATCGTCCATCGTAAAAATTTCTACAATACCCATTCGTCCTTTATAGCCGGTAAAATTACATTGATCGCAGCCATCACCGGCTTTATATATTTTTGGCAGATTAGCAGGAATATTTACTCCGGCTTTTGGAGAGATAACGGCCAGTATTTTATTTACTTGTTCGCTTTCAGTTAAACTAAGTTCATGTTCTTGGCGACAATGCGGACAAAGTTTTCGAACTAAACGTTGACCGATAACAGCATTAATAGAAGGAACTAAAAAATATGGTTTAACACCAATATCAATTAAACGCGGGATAACTCCGGCAGCGTCATTAGTATGAATAGTTGATAAGACTAAGTGCCCGGTTAAAGATGCTTGGACAGAAATTTCGGCTGTTTCTAAATCGCGGATTTCTCCAACCATAACCACATTCGGATCTTGGCGCAAGATAGAACGTAAACCGTCGGAAAAAGTATAACCACGTTTTTCGTCGACCTGGCTCTGATTTATTCCTTTAAGTTGATATTCAATCGGGTCTTCAAGGGTAATTATTTTTGTTCCCGGTTGGTTTAGTCTATTTAAAATCGCGTAAAGTGTGGTTGTTTTACCGCTGCCGGTTGGACCGGTGGTTAAGATTAAGCCGTTTGGTTTAGCGATTTCTTTCCTTAAAATCGGCATTATTTCCGAGCGAACGCCTAGGGCCTCTAAATCTAAAGTCGCTTCCGCGGAATCGAGAATACGCATAACGACGCTTTCGCCAAAGGCAGTCGGTAAAAATGAACAGCGGACATCTATTTTTTTATTCTTTAAATAAATAGTATAACGCCCGTCTTGGGGTTTATTTTCAATATTAATCTTTACTCGAGCCAATATTTTTAGACGGGAAATTATTTTTTTCCATTTGTCGCGGTTTATCATGGCCGCTTCTTGTAAAACGCCGTCGATTCTAATTCTGACCGCAACGCCGGCTTCTTCCGCTTCGATATGGATATCGCTTGCCCCGACTTTTAGGGCAGTGGCCAACATTAAAGTAATGACGTCGCTGATATTAACGTCATTTATTTTTTCATTTAAATTTTTATAACTGGCGATATCGTGTTTGAATTTTTCCAGGTTTTCCTCGCTGATTTCTATACCGCTTTCATAGCGTTTAGTTTTCGGTATTCCTTTATAGGCTTCAAAAGCGTAATTTAAACTGTCTTCAGAAATAAGATAAAGTTTTCCGTCGATAAAATATTGTTCATTGAGACGCGCTAATTCTTCTTTAACTTCCGAGGTTGGATCGACACAACCAAGACGGAGATTTTTTCCGTCATAATAAAAACAGACTGCGTTTATTTCTCGCGCTCTTTCTTCTTGGACTAGAACCAAAGCTTCGGGGCTGATTGGAAAGGCAAAAAGATTGACATAAGGCAAACCCAATGCCATTGCCTCGCTTTCGGTTTTCTTTTCTATTTCTTTTGATTTGATTTCACTTTGCTTTTTAGCAAAACGGCTGGTGACGCTTTCATCATCATTAGACGGATTGATTAAATTTTCAATTGAAGCCAAATCGCTCATATCTGCTCAATTTATTTCTTTCTAAATATTCTTTCCAGTTTAGCAATTCCTCTATTTTCTTTAAGTTGTAAATAAAGATTTGTCCAAGCAGTTATTTGAAAACTTGTCATCATTGATCCAAAAGCAATAATAAAGATTAAGCCTAAAATTAAAATGACGATGCTTAGCCAGACGATTGAAAAAGATATACTTAACCAAAAAATCGGGAAGAATAAAACAAAGAGAATTGCTAGGGCAACAAAACTTGCTAAGAAACTGATAAAGAATAAGAGTAGAGCGACTTCTAAGCTAATTAGCCAATTTTTCTTAAATAATTTCCAACCATTTTTAATTGATTTAACTAAAGAGTAATCTTCTAAAACGCAGTAGGAAATAGCATATTTTATAATCAGGGAAAGAGATACGGCCGCTGGAACAAATATGGTAAATAAAATAGTGTAGACGATTACAAAAATGTAGTTATCGCTGGAAACTAAGAATAATAGAGGAAGACTGGCGATAAAATAAGCCGAGCAGATAAGAGCCTTGATTAAAATATTTAAACCGAAAACTGACCAGAAATGACTGGAGCCATGAGTTAATCCGTCTCGAAAATTAAAAACCGGATTTTTTTTCTTAGTGGTTAATATTTGTTTTGCATTGTCTACTAAAGCCGCTTGGCAACTAATAGCTAACCAAACAATTAAAGATACAAGAAGTAAAAAGAGAAGAAGAATGGTAAAGGCATTCAAGATAAAGACAATATTTTGGCTAAAAAGATTTATTATTCCTAATGATATTTGATGGCAAAAATCGCCTAAAACTAATATACTTGATAAATTCTGGTAGGAACTGCCGATTAAACCTTGATTTAAGGAGTCGGATAAAAATTGGTATTCCATTGAGCCGCCTGCGACTGCTAAGGAAGCAAATAAGCCAAAAAACCATAAATATTTATGCTTCCAAACTATAGCCCAAGCTTGTTTTAAAATTGATCGATAAGAGAACATATTTTTTAAAAATTAATTGAAAAACTTATAAAAGTCTGATACTATTATAACAT
>CAYIZF010000040.1:0-4993 GCA_964367825.1 uncultured Gammaproteobacteria bacterium
AATAACTACTGAATCACGACGATAATATTTCTCGATTCTATTTTTAACGGTTTTTGAATTAGCGATAAAAGCATCAACCCGATCAGCCGCTAACCTGTCCCACATGCGAATCCGACTTAAAGATAAAGAAATGATTTTTTTAAACCATTTATTATATTTCAAATCATTTATATATTGATGAGTATCGCTCCATAAATAACGGGTAGGCGTGTGACAATAGCAAATATGGAGACAATCCGGTTTAGTAACAACGCCTTTAGCAAAAGCGCTGGCATCGGAAATAACTAAATCAAAAGGCGATAAATCAAAAAATTCAACCGCGAGCGGCATAAACGGCAAATACCATTGATAATGTTTTATCCCGCCCGGTAATTTTTGGATTATCGAAGTTTCAATATGGCGGTTTTTAAAATATTTATCAACCTGTTTTTTCTCGCAAAGCAAAGTATAAATAGGCGCATCCGGAAACATATCAGAAAAAACTTTCAGAACTTTTTCCGCTCCGCCATCTTGCGCTAAATGATCATGAATCAAAGCAACTTTCATTTTTGTAGAAAATCGCCGAAGCGATATTAATAATTATTCCGCCTCGCGATGTTTTAAAACCGCCAAAGGTGTCCTTAATAAAATCGAAATATCAAGTAAAAAAGACCAGTTTTCAATATAATAAATATCGAGTTTAGCCTCTTCTTCAAATAATAAATCACTGCGGCCGGAAACTTGAGCTAAGCCGGTTATTCCCGGTCTAACGGTCAAGGTCTTACGATGATAGTTTTCATATTTAGCAACTTCTTCTGGTAGATGCGGACGTGGTCCGACTAAACTCATACGACCGATAAACACCAAAAATAATTCCGGCAACTCATCAATAGACCAACGACGAATTAATCGACCAACACGCGTTACGCGCGGATCGTCTTTTATTTTAACGAGCGGTCCTTCACTGCGTAAATTTCGATCAGCTAATTCTTTATAGCGCATACTATCGGAATTAGGAATCATGGAACGAAATTTAAAATAGCGGAAAGGCGTGCCGCCTTCACCAACGCGATAAACAGGGTTGCCATCATCACGACGAGAAAAAAATATTGGTCCGCGTGAATCAAGTACAATCGCCAAAATGGTTAAAATTATTATTGGCGATAATAATAAAATCAAAATTCCAGAACAAACAATATCAAAAATTCTTTTCCAAACTCGACCCCAACCCTCAAGCGTTGTTCTCTTAACTTCTACAATCGGCATACCGAATATTTCCGCCACTTCTGTGCGCAAAACTTTAACTTCTAATAAATCGGCCACGTATTTAAAAGTGATGTGATTTTCATTGGAAAAATCATAAAGACGCAAAGTCTCCACTTTAGTTAAATTTGGATCACTGGAAATAATTTCATCAACTTCGTGTTCAGAAATAAATTCCGCCACTTCTTGAGCGGTTTCTAAAGAAAAATCACGAATACGCTTTACCACTTCAAAACCGGCTTTTTTATTACTAGAAAATTCAGACATTAAATTATCGGTCGTCATTGAATTTCCAACCAAAATAACTTTATGGACTCCAACACCGTATTTATAAAGCGCTTTTTGCAACCAACGAATAAAAGAATGAGCGATAATTAAATAGAAAAAAACAAAAACAGAACCCATTAAAACAATAAAGCGGGAATCAAATAACTCACGCTGAAAAAAGATAATAATAGCGATAATCGCTAAACCGGCGGCGCAAGCAAAGAATATTTTATGAATTTCAACCGCTAATTTTCGCGCGCTTCTGATATTATACAAACCGGTCATGGCCATAATAAGAATCCAAATAACAGCCACGAGAATCAAGGAACGAAAATATTCCGGAAAAGGCAAATTAAAAATTATCGGACGAATACTCGCCGACCAAGAAGAAAATCTTAAATGATAAGCGCTAAGACCGGCTAAAATCAATAAAACAAAATCAACCGGAATCATTAAAACAGAAAAAAACGTTTCAATTTTTTTCATATATAAAATAAATAAATACAAATGTTATTAGGACAGCCGTAAGCCGGATTCTGTTCTAGCAATCATTTATCTAGGCTTATCATTGCTGACAAGCTCATGCGAGCTACTTTTTATTTTATCCGAAAAACGGATAAAACTTTGCTCTTGCTCCTGATAGGGTTTACCGCGGCATCTCCGTCACCGGAGGCCGAAACCGGTAGCTTCTTTTTATGGAAACATCCGATATCTTTTCACCTTTGATCCTGTCAAAATTTCCAGGATTAGAATTGTCTCTGTGGCACTGTCCCTAAAGCTCTTAAATATAATTTAAGCGCCTCGGTGGGTGTTACCCACTATCGTTTCGCTTATAAAATAAGCGTGGAGTCCGGACTTTCCTCTCTTTTTTATAATTAAAACTATAAAAAAGAGCGATTGCCCGCTTATCCTAATAACAATTACAGAATACAAGAAAACCAGAAAAAAATCAAGTAAAAAGCCACCCGTAGGTGGCTTTTTTTGTTAATTATTAGCTGATATTGCCTTAATTTGTTTCGGGCTTAAAGCGCCCTCCCAGATGCCTAAATCATCTATTCCAACCACTCCGTTCTCATTAATTATTTCTAGCATATTAATAAGCGGCCGATTAGCCGGCCAAAGATATCCGTGATTTTCTGTCTCATTTCCATCAACATATAAACGAAACAGGCTGCGATAAGAATCATACACGATAGCTATGTCATGCCACTGCGTGTCTTCTGGAGTCTTTAAACAATCAGTATAACCGATAAAATTATATACTCCGGCAAATTTATAACCAGAAATACCTTGACCGGGGATAGCGGTTATAATGCCATCAATTTCTTTATTTCTTAAAGTAATACGACTGCGATCACTAACAGCAATACTTGTGCTTCTCCATTTAAAAGTCAGTGAGACATCTGGCGATTCTAAGACCGGTAAATCAGCGATTACATTCTTATTCCGACTATTTGCAAATATACTATTTTCCAAACTTAAATTGTCCCAAGAATCTTTATCAACTGTTAAATCCACATCGCCGATTGAATCGGCGGTGCTTGTTCCTATTCCCTCATTAAAATTCCAAAAATGTTTTAAAACAGCCGGCTTTTGAAGACTACGAAAAGCAATTGGGGCAAAAGGTTGTTCAATACTGCGAAAAGAATTCACTTCATTCGGCGATAAAGCTCTATCCCAAATAGCAATTTCATCAACAATATATAATCCATTACTACCATCTATCTTTAACCTATCCATTGCCGGAAAAAGTTTATATGAATCTATATGCATTCTTTCTTGTCCATCAACATATAAAGACCAATATCCTTCGTTGCGATTAATAACTAAAACCGCTTGTCGCCAAGTGTTATCAAATGGAAATTCCCTAAAATAGCGCCAATCAGGATTAGGCAAGCCTTCAAATTGCATTAAACCCGGTTCTAAAGTCACATTTATATAATCTTCTTCGTTATTAGATAATGTTAAACTTAAACGTGGATATGACCCATTTGCTCTAAACCAAAAACTTATAGAAAAATTATTTATATCCACCGGTTCCGCTAAAACAGTTTCCATTTTTTTAACGCTTAATCCGTTCTCCTGAGCGCAATCGAATTTTCCACCAGCCCAAACACTGCTAAAAACTGATGACGACGAACCAATAGAGCTGTTAATCTTATCGCCGGAACATTCATCAAAATGCCAAAGATATTTTAAACCGGTTGAATTAATCGGCTCTACTTGCGGCCATAAATCGTAATCAGATGAAGAAAAAGTATATATCCCATTTGAAATTAATTCCTCAGTTGAACTAGCCGTCCAATCAATATTCGGGTCATCGGATTCTATTAAATTAAAATCAAATTTATTATCTCCATTCGTAGTGACCCGATTTAAAATATAATTATCGGTAATAAGAGGCGCCGGCCCTGTGCCCTGCCAATAGCTGGCGTCCGTTCCAAAACCGACAGCCTCAATAACGTCCGAATCGGTACTGGAGCTAATTACATCCTTCCCGAGATATATCGTATGTCCGGAGCCGTCCCAAGTAAAATCAGTTCGAGTAGCGATAGCATTGGCTTTTGATTTATAGAAATCATTAGCTTCATCGCGAACAATAAGATAAGTATCTTTTGCTTTAATAATTGTTCCTTCGGGATAATATCCGTCTTCAGGATCGCCAATTCTCATTAATATATAGGGGTATTCCAAAGTCTCCGCCTTACTTATACGATATTCCGCGGCCGCCAAATCAAAATCATATTCGGTCGGATTATATAATTCTATCCAATCATTATTGCCGGTCGCGTAAATTTTATTAATAAACGCCCGACCACGTTCAATAACTTCCTCGGAAGTCGTGGCAATCTCATCAGTCGAAGTAGCAATCTCATCGGTCGAAGAAGCGATATCTTCTGAGGATGTAGCAATATTTTCAGAAGACGTAGCCACTTCATCAGAAGACGTAGCCACTTCATCGGATGAAGTGGCTGTCGTTTCCTCGCGATTATTTTCTAGTGTTAACCAATCAATCCCCGGATCAGTTGATTTTATTAAATTAAAATCGGAATCATTATTTCCGCTATCTCCTATTCTATCTAAAACATAATAATCTTTTATTTCCGGAGCCGGACCGTTTCCTTGAAAATAAGTCGCATCCGAACCAAACCCGACCGCTTCAACAATATCTTCATCGGTAATAGAACTAATCGCGGCTGTCCCTAAAAATAAAGTATAGCCAGAGCCATCCCAAGAAAATCGCTCGCGGGTAGCAATCGCATCGGCCTTATTTAAATAATAACTGTCGGCGGTATTTTTAACTATTAAATAATAGCCATGCGCTTTTATTACTGTACCGCCAGGATAAGAACCATGCTCAGTATTTCCAATCTCGATTACCGGTTCGGGATCTTTAGCTGCTTTTGCCCATTCAATTCGATAACCGGCGGCCGCCAAATCAA
The DNA here is from genome assembly GCA_964367825.1 of uncultured Gammaproteobacteria bacterium. GTDB lineage: Bacteria > Patescibacteriota > Patescibacteriia > Patescibacteriales > UBA12465 > UBA12465. The sequence goes on from CAYIZF010000040.1 coordinate 4,953, forward strand.
AATCATGATCAGTCGGATTATACAATTCTATCCAATCACTA
>CAYIZF010000041.1:0-4970 GCA_964367825.1 uncultured Gammaproteobacteria bacterium
CTTTTAAGTGTTAAACTTGATGATATAAAAAAATAAAAATATTTTTTAGAAAATATTTAAATAATCTTCATCCTCAATTTGTTAATATAAAAACCATCCAACCAGGATGGTTTTTATTAAAATAACTATTTTTTATGCCCGCAAAAATATTATCAGCCGCTTTAATCGGCTTAGAAGCAAAAATAATCGAGGTTGAAGCAGACGCCGGCGGCGGTGATTTTGGACAAATATCAATTGTCGGTCTGCCTGATATCTCTGTTTCCGAAGCCCGAGAAAGAGTTAAAAGCGCTCTTAGAAATTGTTCCTATGAATATCCGCGCCGAAAAATTACAGTCAACTTAGCGCCAACCAATGTTAAAAAACACGGCCCGGCTTATGACCTGCCGATTGCGGTCAGTATTTTAGCGTTAAAAAATGAATTTACTTTTAATTTTTTAAACTCAATTATTGTTGGTGAATTATCTCTCAGCGGAATGGTCCGGCCGATAAATGGAATTCTAGCCATTGCTCTAAAAGCAAAAACAGCCAATATAAAAAATTTATTTATCCCCGAAGAAAATTTAGCGGAAGCAAAACTAATTTCCGGAATAAATATTTTTCCGGTAAAAACCTTAAGTCAACTGATCTTATTTTTAAAAAATGGAATAAATAATTTTTCAGTATCCGACTATGCTACTGAGAAACAAATTATTTCATTTACTGGGTCAGATAACAAAGAAAAGGATAAAAACAAAAATGTCGATCTCTCCTTAATAAAAGGACAGGCTAAAGCTAAGCGCGCCCTGGAAATAGCGGCAGCCGGTGGTCACAATATTTTACTAATTGGCCCGCCTGGCTCAGGAAAAACTCTTTTAGCCCAAGCCTTACCAGGATTATTAACGCCACTTTCAACCGAAGAAATGTTAGAAGTAACCAATATTTACAGTATTGCCGGAGAATTAAAAAATAATTTAGTCTTAATTTCCGAACGTCCCTTTCGGACACCGCACCACAGCGCCTCGGGCATAGCTTTAATCGGTGGCGGCACTTGGCCACGTCCGGGAGAAATATCTTTAGCTCATCGTGGCGTTTTATTTCTTGATGAATTTCCGGAATTTACCCGTTCTGCTCTAGAAAATCTCCGCCAACCTCTTGAAGAGAAAAGTATTAATATAAACCGAGCAGCCGGATCACTTAATTTTCCTTGTAATTTTATCTTAATAGCGGCAATGAATCCTTGCCCTTGCGGCTATTACGGTGATAAAAAAGTTTCTTGTCGTTGTACCGAACAACAAATTTTTAATTACAAGAAAAAAATATCCGGACCGATAATTGATCGAATAGATCTTCATGTTAATATTCCCCGTGCTGATTTTAACCAATTAGAGAGTAATCGGCCGGAAGAAAATTCTATAACAGTTAAAACTCGAGTGAAAAAAGCCCGTGAGCGCCAAAAATTGAGATTTGAAAAAACGTCTTTTATAACCAACTCGGATATGACTAGCGAAGCCACGCATACTTTTTGTCGATTAAACAGCGCCTCGCTTAATATTATGAAAGAGGCTGTATCTAAGCTTAATCTCTCTTCCCGATCATATTTTCGTGTTTTAAAGGTTGCGCGAACCATCGCCGATTTAGCTGGTTCTAATGAGGTATTACCAGCACATTTAGCAGAGGCCCTCCAGTACCGCCCAAAAACCGAATACTAATTGGAATATTCGAATTATTTTTGGTATAATGAAACCAGAAACAATAATAAAAAATATGTCAAAAAAAATAGCAATCTTAGCACTATTAATGATTTTTATTTTAAGTTCTGGGTTTGGTTGTAAAACCACAGATAAAAAAACAAAAGAGGGTTTAAAACCGATTACTTTAACTTATTGGCGTGTTTTTGACGATTCAGACGCTTTCAATGAAATCATTACAAAATATAAAACCCTTCATCCGAATGTTACTATAAATTATAAAAAACTCCGTCTCGAAGAATATGAATCAGAATTAATAAATGCTTTAGCTGAAGATCGTGGACCGGATATTTTTTCTATTCATAATACCTGGATAAAAAAATATCAGTCAAAATTAACACCGATGCCAGAAACTATAACCTTGGTTTATCCGGTAACTACCGGGACAATAAAAAAAGAAGTTGTTTATCAAAGCAAAATAACTAAAAGCATTACCAATAAAGAAATAAAGGATAATTTTGTTGATGTTGTCGGGCGCGATGTTATCCTTAGCGATGGAAAGGTATATGGATTACCTTTGTCGGTCGATACATTAGCTATGTATTATAATAGAGATTTATTAAATAATGCCGGCATAAGTAAAATTCCTAGTTATTGGAACAGAGAATTTTTAAAGGATGTAAGCAAGCTAACAAAACAGGGTGAAAAAAATGCCTTAATACAATCAGGAGCGGCTCTTGGAGGAAGTTCAAACATAAATAGATACAGTGATATTTTAGCTGCTATAATGATGCAGAGTGGTGCTACTATAATAGATGATTCCGGCAAAGTATTATTTAATACTTCCGCGGGATACGGTTCGGCAAATTATAGCCCAGCGACAGACGCTCTTCGTTTCTATGTTGATTTTGCCGATCAAACCAAAGAATCTTATTCTTGGAATAATAGTTTACCTAATTCCCTTGATATGTTTATTAGCGGTAATTTAGGAATTATGTTTGCTTATTCCTATGATTTAGCGACTATAAAAGCTCAAGCTCCAAAACTTAATTTTTCTATCGCTAATTTTCCGCAAATAGAAGGAAACCCACCAACCAACATAAACTTAGCTAACTATTGGGTTGAAAGTGTTTCTAAAAAAAGTCCTAATGCCGATGTTGCTTGGGATTTTGTCCAATTTATAACTAAAGAAGAGCAGGCAAAAATTTATTTAGAAAAAACTAATCGTCCAACCGCACTCCGATCATTAATTGAAACTCAAAAAAATGACGAGGAAATAGGCATTTTTGCTAGCCAAGTTTTAACTGCTAAAAGTTGGTATCAAGGAAAGAATGTTAAAGCGGCCGAAGATGCCATCGCTGAAATGATTAATAATGCTTTAATCGTTCCTAGCGATAAGCTTCAAAAAGTGCTCAATACGGCTGCCACAAAAATTCAACAAACAATTTATTAAATCTTCTGTTTTATATGTTTAAAAAAATATTTCTAACCTGCTCTTGTCTTGTCTTAATTTTTACCGCTCTTAGCGCTCCTTTTAGCGCCCAGGCCCAAGATTCAATCATCGACCCGAATGATGGAAAATATAAAACCGGGGATTATTCTCTTGATGATATAATGACAACTGTTATCTCTATTTCCGGTTGGATTTTAGGAATTATCGGTTCTCTAGCTTTATTAATGTTTGTTTACGGTGGATTTATGTTTCTTATTTCTGCCGGTAGTAGCGACAAGATTGGTCAAGCTAAAAAAATAATAATCGCAGCCGTAATTGGTTTAATAATTGTTTTTTCGAGTTATATAATTATCCGTTTTGTTTCTCAGGCAATCGGAGTTGATTGGCAAGGAGGAAAAATAATCACAAAAAACTAAATGACCGCTTTTATTCCTAAAAAAATCAGACAAGAAGAAGGCTTAGGAGAAAAATTACAACAAGCCCGTCGACAAAGAAATTTAAGAATCGAAGATATATCTAAACAAATCGGCATTAAAGCAGAATACTTGATAGCCTTAGAAGAGGAACGTTTCGATAAATTGCCAGCTGGCCTATATGGAAAAAACTTCGTTAAAGAATATGCCTCTTTTCTTGATCTAAATATTAAAGAAATTTTAAAAGACTGGGACGAACAAACTTCAACCGGCTCCCCTGATGATCCTTTTTCCCGAAAAATTTTAGCTAAAAATAATTTTGTTGTTTTCCCAAAAATAATCCGCAATCTTTTCGTTATCGGAGCAATTGCTGTCTGTCTTCTGTATCTTGGATTCTATTTTAAACAGATTATTCTTCCGCCAGAACTAACTATTATCCAGCCGGCCGACAATCTTTCTTTAAGTGCTACTAGCATAGAAATCAGTGGGCAAACTGAAAAAGAAGCTGAGGTAACTATAAATGGAGAATTAGTTTTAAATAACCAAGAAGGATTTTTTTTCCAAACAGTTAATTTAAAAAAGGGGTTAAATAGCATAACCATAAAAGCCAAAAAAAAATATAGTCACGAAGAAACCGTGATTAGACAAATATTAGTAGAATAAAAATATGTCTGACAATAAAAAAACCATCCTGTTTGACATTGATGGAATTTTGCGTAAAATAGCAATAGAGGAGGGGCAAAAAGTAGCCGAGCTTGGATGCGGTAATTTCGGTTTTTTTGTTTGGCCACTAGCTAAACTAGTCGGTCGACGCGGCCAAGTATATGCCGTCGATATTTTAAGGAGCACTCTTGAAGAAGTAAAACTTCACGCTTTAAAAGAAAATCTCCCGCAAGTAAAAACAATCTGGAGTAATCTAGAAATATTTAAAGCAACTAATGTTGAAACCAGCAGTCTTGATACCGCTTTGCTTGTAAACGTTTTACACCAGTCTGATAAAAGATCAGAGATATTAAGAGAAGCGATTAGAATGTTGAAAAGAGGCGGAAAGTTATTAATTGTCGAATGGGGAAATTCTGATTCTCCTTTTGGTCCGAGTTTAGAAAAAAGAGTAAAACTTGATTCCTTAAAGGCGGCCGCACCAAAAATAGGTCTAGATATAGAAGAAGAGTTCTCTGCCGGCCCATATCACTACGGATTAATTTTAATTAAACTATAATAAAAATATGAAAAATCTTTTAACTTTAGACTTTTGGTTTACTTTACGACCTGAATCATTTATCCCGGCAACAAAGAAACTATTTATAATCGTTTTAATCGCGTTTGCTTTAATTGCTTTTTTAATTGCTTTATTTAAGAGAAAATCAGGAATATACCGCGGTTTTTTAAAAAGCTTATATAACTTCTTCCTCAGCAACGCTATTATCGGCTTTATCC
>CAYIZF010000042.1:0-4839 GCA_964367825.1 uncultured Gammaproteobacteria bacterium
TCTCTATATAGATAATATAGAAAATTTAATTGGTATAAGTGCCGGCAGTCGAGAGAGTTTAGATTTGTCAGAAGTTTTAGCTGAATCCCTTGGTCGTAATCATCTTTTATGTTTAGCTTCGGCCACGACAGAAAACTATGTTAAGTATATTGAAAACAGAGCTTTAGGCAACGTGATGACAACTATTGGCGTTAAAGAACCGGGATTTAATGAAGCAATTCAGATTTTAGAAAGTAAGGTTGGTTTTTTAGAATCAAAATATGATATTTTTGTGGTTTATAGCGCCCTAGAACAAGCGGTAAAAATGTCTGAACGTTATTTACATGATAAAGCTTTGCCGCTTAAAGCGGTTGATTTATTAGAAAAAGCTGCTTTAATTGCCGCAAAAAATAGGCAGAATAATCCGGATAAAAATTTTTGCAGTCAAGAAGAAGTGGCGGCCGCTATCGGAGAAATGACCGGTATCCCGGTTAATAAAATAACTATTGATGAAAGTCAGAAATTGTTAAGTTTAGAAAATGAAATTCATAAGCGCTTAATTGGTCAAGAAGAAGCAGTTGATGCGGTTGCCGCTAGTTTGCGTCGTGCGCGCACTGCCTTAAAAGAAGGGAATCGTCCGATTGCCAGCTTTTTATTCTTGGGGCCGACTGGTGTTGGTAAAACTGAATTAGCTAAAGCAGTTTCAGAAGTTTATTTTGGCGATGAAGATTATTTGGTCAGAATAGATATGAGTGAATATCAGTATCCAGATAGCGTTCGAAAAATGATTGGAGACGTTGATGGCACTTTAGGTTATTTAACTGAAGCGGTTCGGAAAAAACCTTTTTCTCTTATTCTTTTGGATGAAATAGAAAAAGCGCATCCGGATATTTTAAATCTTTTCTTACAGTTACTTGATGATGGACGTTTGACTGATGGACAAGGAAGAACGATTAGTTTTACGGAGTCGATTATTATCGCGACTTCAAATATTGGCGCTTTGTATATTCAAGAGCAAATAAAACTTAATACCAAGGTGAATATTATTAAGCAGGAGTTGATTGATAATCAATTAAATAAGCATATGCGGCCCGAGCTTATTAACCGTTTTGATGGTATTATTGTTTTTAAACCTTTAGATGAAGATAATATTTTAGCGATTACGACTTTAATGCTTAAGAAGATGAAAAAGAATCTTAATGAAAAAGGAATTCATCTTAAGGCCGATAAAGATGGCGTAGCCATTTTATCCCGAGAGGGTTACGATCCTAAATTCGGCGCTCGTCCTTTACGTCGTTTACTCCAAGATAAAGTTGAAAATGTTGTTGCCAGTAAGATACTCAGCGGTGAATTAAAACGTCGCGATACTGTTGTTATTAATTCAGAAGCGGAAATTGAGATTGAAAAAGCTCAGGCGTTATAATATGTTTTATTTTTTTATTTTTTTTATTAGTTTAGCACTTGCGGCCGGATTAACTATTTTAGTTAAAAAAGCGGCTATTTCGATGAACATTTTGGATGTGCCGGATAAGACTGGCAGCGGACGAAAAATACATCAACAGCCAATTCCTCTTTTAGGTGGCATAGCTATTTTTTTAGCTTATTTTATTTTGTTGTTTGCTTTTGCGCCACACTTTTTATCCGGAAATCTTCGTTTATCTCATCTCATTTCTTTTTTTATCGGGGGTTTAATTATTATTATCGGTGGCGCGCTTGATGATAAATATAATCTGCCCCCAAAAAAACAAATAATTTTTCCTTTGTTAGCGATTTTGGCAATAATTTTTGGTGGAGTGGAAATTGGGAAAATTACTAATCCTTTTGGCGGAGGATATATTGATTTAAGCCCCTTAGCTATTATTGGTCCGTTTTTAATTGCTGTTTGGCTTTTAGGCATGATGTACACCACTAAACTACTGGATGGAGTCGATGGCTTAGTGACCGGAATAAGCGCTATTGGTGGTTTTGTTATTTTTTTATTTACGACTACAACGCGTTATTTTCAGCCGGATATTGCTTTTGCCTCTATTCTTTTGGCAGGCGCGGCATTCGGTTTTTTAATTTTTAATTGGCATCCGGCAAAAATATTTTTAGGTGAAGGAGGGTCGTTATTACTTGGGTATATATTGGGAGTTTTAGCAATAATTTCCGGAGGAAAAATAGCCATTGCTCTTTTAATTATGGGCATTCCTATTCTTGATGTTTTTTGGACAATTTTGCGTCGTTTGGTGAGTGGCAAAAATCCTTTTCGTAGCGCCGACAAAAAACATCTACATCATCGTCTTTTGGCTCTCGGTTTCGGGCAAAGAGGAACGGTTTTACTTTTTTATACTTTAGCACTTTTATTTGGTTTAAGCGGATTATTTTTACAAAGCCGAGGAAAATTTTTAGCCCTAATCGCTCTAGTGGCGATAATGTTTATTGTTGTCATTATTTTTTGGTTTCTTGATCGTAAAAACAAAAAACCTTCATTATTGCTTCATGTTTGTTGCGCGCCCTGCGCCTCTTATATTAGTCGCGATATTTTATCACCGAGTTATAGCATTACTTGGTATTTTTGCAATCCGAATTTGAACTCTCTTGAAGAATATAATAAACGTTTAGAAGCGGTTAAATTTGTCGCTGATAAATTTAATATTCCATTAATTATTGAACCATATGAACACGGCGTTTGGTTAGAGAAAGTAAAAGGGCGCGAATCTGATCCGGAAAAAGGAGAACGTTGTCGAATATGTTACCGTGATCGTTTAGATAAAACAGTAGCTTTAGCAAGGAAAAAGAAATTTTTATATTTTAGCACTAGTCTTTTAGTTAGCCCCTATAAAGACACAGAGGCAATCAAAAAAATCAGTTTGTTCTTAGCCGAAGAAAATAATATAAAGTTTTTGAATCTAGATTTTCAAGCTGATAATGGTTATCGTAAGTCGCAAGAACTGGCAAAAGAATTGGGGATTTATCGCCAAAAATTTTGTGGTTGTGAATTTTCTCTAAATCAATAAAATGAAAACAAGAAGAAAATTTTTTATTATTTACAGTTCAATTTTAATACTATTCGTATTTGTTTTTAATGTTGCGCGCGCTGAAGAACTAGTTGATTCTGATAATGACGGCTATTATGATAGTCAAGAAATACAAAATGGATATTCGCCTTTTAATAAAGAGCCAATAAAAATTACCGAAAGTGATGTTGACGATGATGGTTTGAATGATTATTTAGAACTGAAATACAGGACTAATCCGGCGGAGCAAGATTCTGACGGCGACGGTCATAAGGATGGCACGGAAATAGATTGGGCTTATGATCCGTTATCGACTTCTACTAAAAAATTAGAGAGAAAAATAGAAATTAATTTGAAAAAACAAGAATTAATTTATTTGGTTAGCGGGCAAGTGTGGAAAGAATTTTCTGTTTCTAGCGGTAAAGCAAGCACTCCGACACCGCAAGGAACTTTTACTATAGTTAATAAATCTAAAAAAGCATGGTCAAAAACTTACGGATTATGGATGCCTTATTGGTTAGGATTAGATCGCGGCGGAGTAGGTATTCATGAATTGCCTGTTTGGCCAAGCGGATATCGAGAGGGTGAAAATCATCTAGGGACACCAGTTTCTCATGGTTGTGTTCGTTTAGGTATCGGGCCGGCTCAATATCTTTTTGATCGTCTCGATGTTGGGACGGAAGTGACGATAAAGTAAAAAAATGTTATACTTTATATAATACATTAGGTGTCCTAATATTTTTTGTTTATGTTAAAAAGAATAACAAAACTATCTTCATTGATTATTGTTTTGGCAATTATTGTTAGTGGTTGCACCTTTCCTTGGCAAAAGAAAGTTTCTAATAATATTCCTGTCGAAACTGACAAAAAAAATTCACAAGACGTTGCCGCTGATATTACGCCTGTTAGCACCAAACAACTGAAGAAATTTAGTGATTACAAAGGATTAGAAAAATTTCTTGAAGAAAATTATATAAAGAAAGCTAGTATTGGCGAAATAATAATAGATACGGCTGACAAGACAGGGGATGCTGGAGATTCTTCTTCGATAAATATTCAAATAACCGGTATTGACGAAGCTGATATTATTAAAAGCGATGGGAAAAATATTTATGCTTTAGTTCGCAATGAATTAAAAATAATCAAGGCTAGTCCTGTTTCTGACGCCGAAGTTATTGGTTCAATAACTTTTGAATCGCGCCCACAAGATATTTTTATCAGTGGAGATAATTTAGCCGTTTTTGGATCTAGTAGCCAGACAAACTCTCTTGATTCTTATCAAAAGACTAATCGCAACAATCCATATACGTTTTTAAAAGTTTTTAATTTAACCAATCCTGCTAATCCAACCTTGGTTCGCGAATTGGACTTTGAGGGCTACTATAAAGATGCGCGCTTGATTGGGAATTATGTTTATTTATTTACCGAAAGTTCCGGAGATTATATAAAAGGCGAATCCTTAACGCCGCAAGTTATTAGTAAAGGCGTTGTTCTATCGAATGATTGCGCGGCAAATAAAGAGTGTTTTTCTCCGGAGGTTTTTTATTTTGATATTTCTTATAATTCTTTTAATTTCTTTAATATTGCAGCCATAAATATTAATGATAATACGGAAGCGATCAGCGGGCAATCATATTTAATGGATTACGGACAAAATGTATATGTTTCTCAAAAGAATGTTTATATTACTTATACGGAAACTATAAATGAAGATGATTTAGAGCAAGCTGTTAAACGAGAATTAATATTTGCTGAATTAAGTGTTGAAGAGCAAAGTAAAATAAAAGAAATTGAAACGGCGGCTGATTATATTTTAAGCGCCACTGAAAAGAAAGTAAAAGTTGGCAGTATTATTAATAAT
>CAYIZF010000043.1:0-4803 GCA_964367825.1 uncultured Gammaproteobacteria bacterium
AAGCGGCTAAGTCATTATTATAAACACTAACTAAAGAATTAAAAATCGGAACCAAATTATTATATTCATTAATTTGTCCATTATTGTAATAGCCATCAATCTCATTTCTTGTGGCTGTTATTTCATTCTCCTTATCTGTTAAATAAATATTCATTTCTTTTATTTCTGCATTTAGGACATCTAATTCATTTTTATTTACTTTCAAATCAGCTACACGGGAATAAATAGTGGGCAATCCTTGATATATTTTCCCACTCGTTTTCTGATAAATTTCGATCGCACCGAGATTTTGAACGTTAAACATATCGGAAAAACCGTCCGAACTCTGAGCTAAACCATTATTAATACTTTGTGGAATAATGCCAAAAGGAAAATAATTAGTTGTCTCGACATAGCAATAACCGGAACCATTAAGAGAATACTCTGTCGGACAAGCAATGCCTAGAGCAGTATGATTACGATCAGGAAAATCTAAAATAGCGGCGCCATAACCTAATTGACGCAACAAAGCCACGGCTAAAAAAGTTTTGTCCGAACAAACTCCCTTATTTAAATATAAAGTTTCATAAGGAAAATAAGGATTATTATTGGCCTGAGAATTATTCACAACCTTTACATCGTCATAAGGAATATATTGAACGAGAGCAACAGCCGCTTCGAGCAACTCATCATCCGTCCATTTATTTATCACCGCCATTTCTCTTAACCTGGCGATTAAGGAACTAATGGTAAAATCGTCATTTCTCGACTTTAAAAACAAGCCGTAAAATTCATTTCTAATATCGCGTTCCGATTTTCCGGAAGCAGACGTATATGTATAAACTTTACTGGAAGTTTTATAAGCGGCGTATAGCTGCGCGGAAAATAAATACGTTAATTCGTAATCATTATTTTTATATTTAAAGGTAAACTTTCTTAGAAAACCGCCATCAGATGTCGAACTTAAAATATTTTCGGATACTGATTTATTTTCTAAAGGTACGCTAATAGGACTAACTTCTCTGTTAATAAGACTAACCTCCCCGATAGCAATTTTTACTAAATCACTATTAGTGACACCAAGACCGGAAGTTCTCATCACATTAAACGCATCAGCCGGACGACCGAGGTAATGCAAATTAAATTTAATCGGATCAACATAGTAAGCCTGGCCTTTATCTTGAACTCTAAGCAAAATACGACCAGCTAATCGAGCTGGGGCTTTCCCTAAATAAGAATCAAAATCGGCGTTAGAAACTCCTAAGCCGAAAGCGCGCATAACCGCATAGGCGTCTTCCGGACGACCAAGGTAATAGCGTTTATTATCAAGCGGATTAACATACCAGGCTTGCCCTTTATCTTGAACCTGGAGCAGTATCCGACCATTTAAATTAGAAGATGCGGCCGCTGATTTAAGAGGGCAAAAAGAAGCAACACTAATCGTTAAACCAATTAATAAAACAAAAAGCTTTAATTTTATCGCCGACTTAATCATTTCTCTAAAACACTTAATCAATTAAAGTTTTGTATAAATCTTCATTGACAGAATAAGGTAAGTGTCTAACATCATTAATATAGTTTATCGTCACAAAACCATCGCGATCGATTAATAATTTAGTAATTGAAGACTGAAATATTTCTAAAGATAAAAAACCAATAATATCAGCGTTAAGAATGCCGGTTACTAAAGATTTAATAAAATTTCCATGAGAAAAAATAGCAATACTCTTCCCTTTATTATTCTTATAAATATCCGCTAAAGCTCTTCGGGCAATCGTCTGAATTTCATTTAATTGCTTATCAAGAATACGATACTGCTTTAATTTTTTCTCCCGGGTCTTTTCTGACATATTAAAGTATTTTACTTTAACCCAGTGCGTCCAATCTATTTCATTTAAACGTGCGTCAATAAATATCTTCTTTTTCGCTATCTTAACGTAAGAACTGGTAGTCTCAATAGCGCGGACAATTTCACTACAATAAATCTTATCGATTTTTAGTGTCAATAACTTTTTAGTCAAAAATTTCCTTTGTTCAAGACCCTTTCCGGATAAAGGCATATTTCTCTCACCCAGTTTTTTTTCTTTCTTATAGTCAGGGTGACAATGTCTAATTAAATAAATTTCCGTATACGGACCATGTGCTTTCGGTTTAATTTTCTTATAGGGACTTTGATACATAAAATTTAAAAAAAATATACAAAAATTATAGCAAAATATTTAACATCGCGCTAACTAACCACTAACATCGCGCTAACTAGCCGCTTTAAGATTTTTTCTCAAATTTCGAAAATCGGGTATCGTCTTAGCAACTAATGTCCAAAAATTAGCTGAATGATTAAGCTCTTTTAAATGGCAAAGCTCATGAACAATAACATAATCGCACAACGGTTCAGACAAATAAAGCAAACGGAAATTAAAATTTAAGTTTCCACGGCGGGAACAACTTCCCCATCGTGTTTTCTGATCGCGAATACTTATCCCGGAATATGAAAAATTATAAAAATTATTAAAATATTTCAAACGTTCGACAACTAGTATTCGCGCTTCTTCCCTCCGGTGCAAATAATCACGGCGCGTTAATTGATTAAGCGGACTGATTTTAATATTTTCAAAATATTTTATTTTTTTAATTATCCAATCACCATGCTCTCTGATAAAATTCTCCGCAACTTCAATCTTAAGGCTAGCCGGCTTAGTTACGGCTAATTGGCCATTACGATAAACGGCCAAACGGAGACGCTTGGCACGATTACTTATCTTTAAAATATAAATTAAATGTTTATCGTTTAAAAAAATTTCCCTTTCCATTGAATATTTTTCCTTATTTATTTTTTTCGTCCGCGCAACTGTCCGCAAGCGGCGGTTATATCCGCCCCAAAACTTAAACGCACAGTCACGGCCACACCGGCATCTTCTAAAATCTTTTTAAACTTTTCAATTCGTTCACGACTCGATGGCTTAAAGCGCCCTGTTTCGTTATAAGGAATTAAATTAACCATATACAGCGGATGCACCATTATCTTCGCCAGTTCGATAGCGTCTTTTTCGCTATCGTTTACTTCTTTAATCATTAAATATTCAAACATCACCCGTCGACCGGTTTTTGTTATATAATTATCGACCGTTTTTAGAATTTCATGTAAATTATATTTTTTCGCTATCGGCATTAAGTCTTTGCGCAAATTTTCATTAGCAGCATGAAGAGAAATCGCTAGATTAATCTGTAATTTTTCGCCGGCTAATTTTTTTATACCCTCAGTAATACCGGCCGTCGACACGGACATTCGGCGAGAACCGATATTTAAAGTTTCCGGATTATTTAAAAATTTAACCGCTTTAATAAACTCTGGATAATTTAAAAATGGTTCACCCATGCCCATAAAAACAATATTATCAACCTTTTCGCCGTTATTCTCCGCTTTAAGATAACGTGCCCAAAAGATGACTTGTTCGACGATTTCGGTGGAAGCTAGATTACGACGAAAACCGAATTTACCGGTAGCACAAAATTCACAACCCAAAGCGCAACCCACTTGCGAAGAGACGCAGACCGTATTGCGTTTATCCTTTTGACGAATTAAAACTGTTTCAATCGCCTCGCCATCATTAAGAATAATCAAAGCTTTAAGACTTTTATTTCTACTTTTATTCGCTTCTAGCTCCGCTCGAATCTCTAAAGGGCATTCCTCTTCTAATTTTTCTCTTAGTGCTTTCGGCAAATTAGAAACTTCACGCCAAGAAGAAATAAAATCCTGCCAGACGGCTTTATTAACTTGGGAAAAACGATATTTCGGTTCGGCTTGTAAAATATCCGATAATTTTTCTAAATTCATTTTATTTTTTCTTAAGAATAATTTTTACTATTTCGCTTTGTCCGCATGTTCTCATTGGCGGTCCCCATGTCCCGGCTCCGCAACTGACAATTAAAGAAAAATCCTGATCTTTAAATAAACCGCCGCCATAACCCTTATACGCCAACCGCGCAAGATAATTAAACGGAAACAGCTGGCCGTTATGGGTATGTCCGGATAATTGCAAATCGATTTCCGCTTCTTTCGCAAACCACACATGTCTTGGTTCATGAAACAAAAGAATACTCGGTAATTTTTTGTCGTAACCGACTTGTTTTAAAATCGCCGCTTCTAAATTAAAATTTCGATCGAATGAATAGTTTATCCCGATTATCTGCAAACCGTCAACCACCATCATCTTATCGGCCAAAATCGTAACCGGATTTTCTTTTAAAATGTCGATCACTCGGTTAAACCCAAGGTAGAGATCGTGATTGCCAAATGAATAATATATTCCCTTCGGCGCCTTAATCTCGGTAAAGGGGTGATTAACCCAGCTAAAATCCGACTCCATACCGTCGAACAAATCTCCAGTAATGAAAACGGCTTCCGGATTTAATGTTTGAATTTTTTTTAGCAAACGCTCAAAAAATTTTTTGCGATGTATTGGACCGAGATGGACATCGGAAATCTGAACGACTGTTTTATTATTCCAACTTTCCGGCAAATCTTTAATAGCCACTTCATAAGAAACAACTTTAGGAACACAAGCTTTATACAATCCAAAACAAGATAGTAAAAAAGTGCCACCGAAAATTATTAATTTAATTACTAAAGGCGATAAGAAAAAAGCAAAAATCGAACCAATAAGTTTAAAAATAAAAACCACCAAAATCATCAAACATAGATTTACCAAAATTCCCACCCAAAAAGAAGATGCGAAATAGTAACCACGCGAAGCTGAACTATTTTTTTTGTGAATTAAATAAGAAGAAAAAGCTACGCTAAAAAATAAAAAAAATAATATTAAG
>CAYIZF010000044.1:0-4793 GCA_964367825.1 uncultured Gammaproteobacteria bacterium
ATCTATTAGAGATGTTTGAGCCTGACTATTTTGCGCTATTAATAGAGAAAACAAAAAAAGGATAAGGATTTTTTTGAGATTCATGTTAGTGTTTAATTTAAGTTTTAATGCGTTATAAATTATACCAAATTCATGATAAATCTACAAATTGAAATTATTCGTATTTTTAATAAACAAAACCCACTTTGTTTAGAGTGGGCTTTGTTTTAATAAAAATTAATCTTATCTTATTTTTTTAGTTGCTTGATTGACTAATATCGTAATTTTTTCGGTATTGCCTAAATCAATTTTAACTTTATCGCCTTCTTGAACTTTTCCTTCGATTATTTCTAGAGCAAGTTCGTCGAGAATCATTGTCTGAATGATACGTTTTAACGGACGAGCGCCATAGGTGATATCGTATCCTTTTTCCGCTAAAAGTTTTTTAACTTTCGGACTGATACGCATCGAAATATTTTTATTGTGTAAACGTTTTTCAACTTTTGTTAGTTCCAGATCGACGATTTTTTCTAATCCGGCCGGAGTTAAGCTTCTAAAGAGAACTATTTCATCAATACGATTTAAGAATTCCAGTTTAAAATTATCTTTTAGAATCTTATCGATTTTTTCTTTCATTTCTTCTGTACGCATTTGAGCCGCTTCTTTTTTATCGCTGCCGTCAGAAAAACCGATAGAATATTGTTTGATAATTTCATTGCCGAGATTAGACGTCATGATAATTATTGTATTTTTGAAGTTGACTGTTCTACCTTTAGAATCGGTTAAACGACCATCATCAAGAATTTGAAGAAGAACGTTAAACATATCTGGATGAGCTTTTTCAATTTCATCAAATAGGACAACGCTATACGGATGACGACGAACTTTATCAGTTAATTGTCCGCCATCATCATGTCCAACGTAGCCAGGAGGGGAACCGATAAGTTTAGCGACAGAATGTTTCTCCATGAATTCACTCATATCTAAGCGGATTAGCGCTTTTTCATCATTAAACATAAAATGCGCTAAAGTCTTGGCAAGTTCTGTTTTACCAACACCAGTCGGTCCGACAAAAAGAAAAGATCCGATTGGCTTTTTTTCTTCGTTAATTCCGGCGCGAGAACGGCGTAAGGCGTTAGAAATGGCTTTTATCGCTTCTTCTTGCCCGATTACTTCTTTATTGAGTTCGGTTTCCGCTTCGCTTAATTTTTTAACTTCATCTTGGAGCATTCGATTAACCGGAATACCGGTCCAACGGGCGACAACTTTTGCAATATCTTCTTCATCAACTTCTTCTTTTAATATTCTTTGTCCTTTTTTCTGAATCCTAATTAATTCATCTTGCGATTTTTTTATTTTATTTTCTAAGTCAGGAATTAGACCGTATTTTATTTTAGCGACTTCGGTTAAATCAGCTCCTTGGCGCTGAGTAATTTCCGCTTTTACTTTTAATTCATCAATTTCTTTCTTCGAATTTCTTATTTGGGAGATAATACTTTTTTCATTATTCCAATGTAATTCTAATTGGTTGGCTTTTTCTTTTAATTTAGCCAGTTCAGAATTTATAGTTTTTAATTTACTGGATTTTTTGTCAGTAGTCATTATACCGGCCTTATTTAGTTCAAGTTGTTTTATTTTTCTTTTTAATTGATCAAGCTCATCAGGCATCGAATCAATTTCCATTCTTAAAGAAGATGTTGCTTCATCGATTAAATCAACCGCTTTATCCGGCAAGAAACGATCGCTGATATAGCGGTTAGATAATTTAGCGGCGGCAATAACAGCGTTATCAGTAATACGAACACCATGATGGACTTCGTATTTTTCCTTTAAACCGCGGAGCATAGAAATAGTATCTTCAATACTTGGTTCATTAACCATTATTGGTTGGAAGCGTCTTTCTAGAGCGGCGTCTTTTTCAATATATTTTTGATATTCTTTAGTTGTGGTGGCGCCGATAGTACGAAGTTCACCGCGTGCGAGCGCTGGCTTTAACATGTTAGAAGCATCCATAGATCCTTCAGAGGCACCGGCACCGATTAAAGTATGGAGTTCATCAATAAATAAAATAATGCGTCCATTTTGAGATTTTACTTCTTTCAACACGGCCTTAAGGCGGTCTTCAAATTCACCGCGGAATTTTGCTCCCGCGACTAAAGCCCCTAAATCTAAAGTGACGATTTCTTTATTTTTTAAATTTTCTGGAACATCACCGGTAATTATTCTTTGCGCTAAACCTTCAACAATCGCCGTTTTTCCTGTGCCGGCTTCGCCGATTAAAACCGGATTATTTTTGGTGCGGCGTAAGAGAACTTGCATAATACGGCGGATTTCTTCATCGCGGCCGATAACTGGATCAAGTTTTTCTTGGCGGGCAAGCTCGGTTAAATTAGTGGTATATTTTTCTAAAACTTTATATTTATTTTCCGGAAAAGGATCGGTAATAGTTTGAGAACCGCGCAATTCTTTTAATAGTTCTTTAACATTATTATATTCAACCTTAAAATTCAAAAGAATTGTTTGCGCCGGCGAAGTAACGCCGATAAGTGCCAGTAAAATATGTTCAGTAGAAATAAATTCATCATTCATTCCGTCAGCCTCTTTTTGGGCGCGTTCAAGAATAACTGCAGTTTCGGCTGTACCGGAGACAGCCTGAACCGGTCCATTATTTACAGTGGTTTTTACGCGCGGTAATTTTTTTATTTCATTGATTGTGTAGTCTTCGATTATTTCCGGATCAATTTTCATTTTCTCTAAAATCGGTTTAATCAGGCTTTCGTTTTGTTGGAGCAGGGAAAGTAAAATATGAAGAGCTTCGATATTTGCTTGGCCGTATGTAGAGGCTAAAATTTGAGAATTAATAATAGCTTCTTGGGATTTATCAGTAAATTTATTAAACATATATTTAAATTTTAGTTTAGATTGTCTTTAGCAGTCTTTAACTTAGAGTGCTAATACCATCATAATATATACCCCTTTGCTTGTCAAATATTGAATAGTTTCTAAAAAATAAGTGAATTCTTTAAAAAAGGAGAAAAATAAATTTTTTCGGTTTTGTTTATTAAGGATTTCGTGGTAATATGTAAGAGTAATCTTAAAGCAGGAATAACTAAGCATAAACATAGTTATGTTTCAGCATAATTTTTTGACTTATAGTGGAAAAATAATAGTTTCTTTATTCTTGGAAATAATTTATTTTCCTGTTTGGTGGTATAGTGTCGGATTTTTCCGTTTTTTTAGGAATGTCCGTCTTTTTTTAAGAAAAAGAGAAAGATCTTTAGGCTTTTTGGTTTGGGCAAAAAATATTTTTGTTCCAATGTATGGTCAGTCCGACTTTGCCGGAAGATTGATTAGTTTTTTTATGCGTTTAGTCCAGATTATCGCTCGCGGCTTTATTTTGCTTTTATGGATAATTTTTTGTCTACTTTCTTTAGTTATTTGGCTTGCTTTGCCGATATCTCTTGTTGTAGCTTTATTTTTTCAAATATCGATATAAATTAAACCGATATGATAATTGAGAAAACAAAACCAGATCAAATTGTTTTTACCCCTGATTCTTCAAGTGGCCGCTCTGGCGCTTGGTTTTTAGGGAGATTTTTGTATTGGGATAAGGATTTAAAGTGGTCGTTAATTAAGTTGGAAAATACTAAAAAGAAATTTGAAAAACTTTTGGAATTTTTTACCTGGTTGATAATTTTTGCCGGCTGGTTAGCTTTTGGTTTATGGATTTTTCGTAATCAAGGCACTTTAATTAATAATCCTTTGCGCATTTTATTTTTTTGGGCAAAAAAGGACCCTTTAATCATTTGTTTTTTGCTTTCTCTTTGGTTTGATTTGTTTTTATTTTATAAGAAGAACGAGGCGAAAGCGAGTGTCAAAAAAATAAATTATAATAATTTTGTTTCTTCGGGTGGTAAAAATTCAGCGCATCAAAAAAAATATAATGTCGCTAAAGCCTATAGCGACGAAGTGATTAAGGTAATAGAGGAATCATTTTTATTAGCTAATAAATTGCGACAATCAGAGGTGACTGCTATTCATCTTTTTCGAGTGCTTTTAAAAAAGAGAGAAGTTCAAGCTCTTTTTATTAGGCTTAATGTTGATGCGAAAAAATTAGTTGAATTACTTGATCGTCGACTAATCGATCCGACCGATAATAAGTTTTCTGATCGTAGCCGATTATCGTCTATATTTGAAGAAGTTTTGATATTGTCTTTTGTCGAAGCTTTTAATTTAGAACAAGATAATGTAACAATTCTTGATCTAATCCCATTTTGCTATGAAAGAGATCCGCGTTTAGCGGAGATACTATATGAATTAGAAGTTGATGCTGATAAGTTAGCTAATACGGTTGAATGGTTCAGGGTTAATAAGAGTATGCTTGATAATTATAATAATTATCGCCGGCTCGCTATCCTAAAGCCGGGAACAGGCATGGATAGAGCATATACAGCGATTGCTACACCGACACTTGATCATTTTTCTCATGATCTTACTTTGCAGTCTAAATATGACTTGAATGATATCTGTGTTGATAGAAAAAAAGAGATAAAGTCTATCTTTGAATCTTTTACTGGTGGTCATAGCGGAGTTCTTTTGGTTGGTCCAATCGGTGTCGGTAAGAGCGCTATAATTAATGGTTTGGCTCGCTTAATGGTTGAAGAAAAAGTCCCGAGTTTTTTAAAGGATAAACGTTTAGTTGAATTAGATGTTGCTCGTTTAGTTAGCGGCGCCGATCCGGCGGCGGCTGAAGAACGTTTGCTAATGGCTATTAATGAAATTAATCGTTCGAGAAATATTATTCTCTATATAGA
>CAYIZF010000045.1:0-4599 GCA_964367825.1 uncultured Gammaproteobacteria bacterium
CTACCGCTTCCAGAAGCACTAGAGGCGGGTTTACTCACGGGCGTGCTCGCAGTTGTACTAGCAGGCGTATAATAAGCTGATGCCATAACAACGGTTGAAGTCGAACTAGTCGCCACATTTTCTTTTTTAGTTTCTTTTTTAGTCTCTTTTTTAGTCTCTTTTTTAGCTTCAGTCTTTGTTTCTTTTTTAGTCTCTTCGGAACTCTTAGAATTAATGGCTGATTTAGCTATTAATTCCGAATTCTTTACAACTTTAGCGGTTATCTTTTTTGATTTATCGCCGGAAGCTTGAGCGGTTAATTCTTGCAATAACGAAGCCTTTTCTTTTTCTTGCGCGCTAGTATTTTTCTTATCGGCTTTATTAATAATCGCTCGCGCTTTAACGGCGGCTGCCAATTCCGGACTAACCGTTTCAACAATATCATTAAAAACTATACTATCAGCTAAATCATCCGTATCAGAACCAAAAATTTTATCTTTTAAACTAACCAATAAATCACCGGTTTTTTGCGCGATTATTTTTACCGAAGAAATCGGATTATTTATTAAGCTCCATTTCGCGACTAAGCTGCCGGCTTTATAGGTACCGCGTATTTCACTGCCGGAAAACGAAGAAGATATTTTAATATCAGTCGGCGTATCAGCTAAAGTCGGTTGCAAAAACTGCGTATAGGGTAAGAAAATAAAACGTTCGCCTTCTATTTCAAATCCAACATCATAACCAATAAGTTCCGGCGCCGGCAATAATAAATTTTTCCGGCGTGCGATTTTAGAGAATTCATAATCAGTCGAAAAACAGTCCCCTTCAGAATTAACAACACTATAATTATCAAAACCATCAACCGTTATATCAACGGCATAATAATCATAATCATATTCTAAAGAATCTAAATTATTCGGATTAGATATATCGGCGCTTTCATAAATCTTTTCTGCTAACCCGACACATGTCCACTGGCCGGAATTCGGTCCTTTTTGCGTCTTATAATCAAAATCATAAGCCAAATCTTTTCCGGCTAAGCTACGCGCTATTTTTACAACTTTCGCTTGCTGGGCGGCGGTTAAATCTTTCGGAATCTTCGCGCCTAAATATTTTTCACCTTCAGCCTCATTAACGAATTTATCCGCCGGCGTCATTACAATACCGCCAGACAAGGCTTCAACTATATAATCAACCCCATTTTCTTTCCCGATATATATACCGACATGACCAGAATAAATATCTTTCATTATTCCCTTTTCCGAATAAACAAGCGGGTCGCCACTATAGCCATACATCTTTCCATTTCCGGAAGTACGATAAACTAACGCTCCCGGCACCATCGCGCGGCAAACTGATGGCAAAATAAAATTAATACATAACACTAAACAGAAAAATAACCAACATTTTTTTATCGATATTTTTTTCATAATTTTTATTGATTATAATAATCAGCCCATTCGCTAGAGCTAACCGCGGGGAGTTCTAATTCCGTTTCCGCGAGATGATTTAAATTATCAGCGCTAAAAAGACGGCTTACTGTATCTAAAGAATTATTTTTATAAACTTCGCGCCAAATTTCTTCGCTCTCTGGCGGATAAATCAGATAATAATCGCTTAATAATAAAACCATATCTTGCCGCAATCTTTTATCTGTCTCCGGCGCCAGAATCAAAGACTTTAAAAAACCTAATTGATCTAAAGTAAAATATTTTGATTTTTCTAAAATATTACTGATACCGATAATCGCTTGCCTCTTTATTCCGATTTCCTCTTCACTTTTTAAAAGCAAAAAATAGCGATCAATTTCACTGCCACCACCGACTTTCCCTAATGTTTTTATCGCCTCAATCTTTTCAGTTTCATTATCCGCTTCAGTTATCTTAATATCCAAGTTAGCTATTAACTCGCCGCTATCGACCGTTTCTAGGGCAAATACGGACAAAATTTCCCTAATTAGCCTTGAATCAGCATTTGGATCAGTTAAGTAATCATTTATATAACTAGGCGGATTATTTTTCCCATAAGCCGCCGCCAATACCTGAACCAGTTCTTTCTTAAATTCAAGACTGCTTTCCGATCTATACCAATAAGAAACAATCAATTTTTCTAATCGAACATCTCCTTCTTTTAGTTTTAATTCAATAATTTCCGCCTGTTTTTGCCGCCATAAAAAGCATTCTTCGTGGCAAATAATTTCAGTTTTAAAAGATTTTTCTAAGCCGGCTAGAGCGACTTCTTCCTCACTCACGCATAACAATGAAATAACAAAATAAATAAAGAAAATAGTAACAAGCGATATACCACCAAAAACTATTTTTCTTCGCGGCTTATCTAAGCGCAATTTTTTCATAACTGACTGCCAAAGTCCGACTAAGCGGCGCAAACTTCTTTTAATTTCCATAATTTTAAAATATTAATTCTTAGCCTCCTTAATATACCAAAACCGCCATGATAGAATATTAAAAATAAAATAAAAAAAATTTTGTTGATTTTATAAAAAAAATGCCGAAAAAACTGCCTATTTTCCCATAACAAAAATCAGACCTCTCGGCCTGATTTTTATGTTTTATTCCTTTATTTATTCTTTATCTTTATTCGTCTGCGCGATTCGAATCAATAAATAATTTAAATTCATTCCAACCGTCAACTAAAGTCGAATCAAGCGCTAAGGCTTTTTGAAAAGCAGCTTCCGCCTCCGCCTCTTTCTTGATTACATAATAAAGTCGTGCTTGATTATACCAAATCTCCGGATCTGGTTCAGAAATCTCCGCTAAGTGTTCCGATAAAATTGCCGCACGATTATAATCTTTAATTTCTTCGTCGGAATAATAATTTATTCCTAATTTCAAAAAGTTAGTTGAACTAATACTGGAAGCTCCGCCTTTATCAACACAATTATTTATTGTATCTCCGATTTCATTATCGTATTTATCATCTTCAATAATGAAAAATATTTGCGCTAAACGGCAATATCCTTCGGAATAATTAGTATTTAAAGAAATTGCCTGCTTCATTGTTGCCACCGCCTCATCATTTTCGTTTCTAAATAACTGCATCTGGGCTTTAACAAAATAAGTAGTCGCTCTTCTCGGACTAGCCTCGATTGAAGCCTCGATTGCCTGCATTGCTTGGGTTGAATAAAAATTAAATCTCTCCAGATTCTTATAACTATATCTAGCCGCTGCATCTAAAACCTGAGCTAATTGCATTTGCATCATGCTATCATCCGGATTTTCCACCACATTTAACTGCGCTAAAGAAATAACATAATCAAGAATATCAAGAGCTTTATTAGTGCTTAAATTACTTAACATCGACGGATTAGCAGATACTAAATTTATTAAAGTAACACGAGCATCGCGTTCCATCGGATCCCCAACTAAAGTTTTCTTATAGATATTAACTCCTTCTTCAAGATTACCACGAGCAATTTCTGTATAGCCATCAATCGAACTCTGAAACATTTTTAAGGTATTGATATTATAATAATTAGTAAAAACAAAAGCAGTTGATAAAAAAACAATCAAACAAATTAACTCTCCTCCCTCTTTTTTAATAACAAAGCGTGGTTCGCGTTCGCTGATTTCTTCGCTGCCACGACGCAAATTAAGCCAATAAATAAAGCCCAGCGTTATCATTAAACCCATTAGGGTCGTAAAGGAATCAAAAATAACCAGATTCTGAATAAAATAAGCAGTAATTAAAGAGACAAGAACAACGATTTCAATATTATTGAGACCACTAGCGTCATTACCGGTTCTTTTACCATTTAGCTTAAATTCTTTCCATAAATAAACCAAAGCGGCCACAAAAATACTTAAATAGGTTACTAATCCAACTAAACCGGTAGTCGAAGTTATATCGATTAAATTATTATGAGCGCGATCAAAATAAGTATCGGAAGTCGCATAATCATAAAATTTAGAATCGAATGTCTTATCAAAAATTATCGCATAGTTGCCGAAGCCGGTGCCGATAATCGGATGATTCTTGAAGTCTTTAGCCGCTCCCTGCCAAGAAATCAAACGGGTTTGAAAAGTAGCTTTTTGAAAAGTCAGATTTCTTAAAAAACTATTTTGAAACCAAGGAGTATTTATCTGAGAAAAAAGCCCGACAAGAGCAATTATGGCTACGACGAAAGCGATTAATGAACCTACCCGTACTTTTTTATTAATATGCGATAAGCCAAGCAATAAAAACATTAAAAGAATGCTTACCCCTAGACCGATAATCGCGCCGGAGGTATGCATATTCTTAAACTCAATTAACATGATTAAAAGCGGGATGATATAAAACCAGCGAGCGCCTTTATGATTCGCACGGAAAAACAACAAGATAATAAAATAAATACTAAAAATAAGATAACCGCTAACATAAGCTGTGTTACCGATTGTACTATACTGATTAGCGCCGAATAAACCGATTAAACTAATTAGGGTTGCAACAGAAACCAGAGAAAGCAAAAGAGTTTTCCATTCTTTCCAGGAACGAAAAACGGTAATGATAATAAAGTAAAAAATTAAGAAATGCGCTAAATGGAAAAACCCAAGCATTCTTTCCGCGTCACCCCAAACACTTAAATTAAAATCGACACTAAAAAAGCAGGAGATTAAAATA
>CAYIZF010000046.1:0-4462 GCA_964367825.1 uncultured Gammaproteobacteria bacterium
GATGAAAGTTCGAGTGGGAAAATTCGGTCCATTCTTGGCTTGTTCCGCCTATCCAAAATGTAAAAATATAAAAAATATTGCCGACGGCAATTCAACCGGCAAGGAAGTTAAATGCCCTGTTTGCGGCGAAGGGAAGATAGTAAAAAAATTCAGTCGACGCGGCGCTTTTTGGGCCTGTAACAATTATCCTAAATGTAAAAATGCTTATTGGGGCGAGCCAACGGGAGAAGATTGCCCGGAATGCGGCGGTTTAATGATTAAAGATACTAAAACAGGAAAGATAAAATGCAGCAATCGAGAATGCGGCTACACTGAAAAAGAAAAGAAAGAAAAAAAGGTGAAAAAAGAAAAAGTTGCCAAAGATGCAAGAGAATAAATACCCCTATAAAAATAGCTAATATAAAAAAGTCCGACGCAATATCGGACTTTTTTATTTATCAAAATTTATTTATGAAAATTTATTTTTTCTTTTTTTTACTCGTTTTTTCTTTTTTCTCTTTAGCAAAATCCATTGCTTTTTTTACTAAATTTCCCAGAACAGAAAGATAAACCGAACTATTGCTTAATTTTTGCTTAGCCATTTCAACGACTTCTTCCGCCTTATCAACACCTTGTTCAACTTTCTTAGCAATCCGTCTAATTGAACGGGCAAAAGCAATAAAATAATATATAGCCCAGCAAAGAAATATTGTTAAGAAGGAAATACAAACTGAGAGAATTAAATTTAAAACATCTGTCGAAGTTAAAAACATATTTTTATGTTTATTTTATTTTTATTTAAATAAATATTATTCTCTAAGTTTAGCTTCAAATTTATCTTCTAATAGTTTAACTAATCCGGCCACTATTAAATCAACTTCTTCGGCTGTTAGTGTTCGATCTTCTGATTGAAAATTAATATGCCAAGCCAAACTCTTTTCTCCGCTCGCCAATTTATTTCCGACATAAACATCGAACAACTCGACTTCCTTAATTAACGGATTAAATTTCGCCAATTCTTTCTTTATTTCATTATATAATATTTTTTCATTTACTACAAAAGCTAAATCACGGACAACAACTGGATATTTAGGCAACTCTTTAAAGGTAACAACGGATGATTCAATAATTAAATCTGTTAAAGCGGTAAAATTTATTTCAGCAAGCGCAGTATTCTTTTTAAGATTAACATTATTAACCGCTTCTTTACTAATAACCGCAATGGCTCCAATTTCTTTTCCTAAAACCATTATTTTAGCGGATAAATTTTTATCCGCCCAACCAGGAATAGCAGAAAGAGCAGAAAATTCTATTTCTGTGTCATAATTAAATACATTTTGTAAAAGACTATTAACCATTCCTTTGAGGTGAACAAATAAATTTTCTTCCGCGGAAGCCAACGCTAAACCAAGATGTTTTTCTTGATAAGGAAGCACTTCATCGCTGTCTCCATCTTTTTTAAGATTTCCCGGGGCGTTAAAAAAGACGCTACCGAATTCAAAAAATCCTAAAAATCCAGCTTTGGCCTGATTTGTTTTAATATTGCCAACTAACCCAGGAACTAAAGACTGACGCAACATTGTATGAATTTCTGATAAAGGATTGGCAATTTTTAAATGATTAAAGAAATCTATATTTAATTTCTTTAATTGATCTTCACCGACAAAAGAATAATTATAAACTTCAACTAAATTATGTTTAAGCGCCAAAATATTTTTTATTTTTCTTTCAATAAATCTTTCGTGATTAACTTCCGGCAAAGATATTTCTTCTACTGGTAAATGAGAGGCAATATTATTATAACCATAAATTCTAAGAACTTCTTCAACCAAATCTTCTTTAATAGAAACATCTTTGGCTGCTCTCCAAGACGGGATAGTAACATCTAGAACATCAGCTTTTTCATCGGCAATTACAAAACCTAAATTTTTTAAAATACTAACTACTCGATCCTTAGGAATTTCTTGCCCGATTTTCTTTGTTAACCAGTTAAGATCAAGCTCAATGCTCTTTGTTGCTATTTCAGTAGAATTAATGTCCACTAAAGCACTAGCAATAGTCATGTTGGGGCAGAGTTCTTTTAATAAAGTCAAAAATCTAAATAAAGCCGATTCCGTTAACGCCGGATCAAGTGATTTCTCAAAACGAGTAGAGGCTTCTGTGCGCAATCCTAACTTCTGTGAAGTTTTTCTGATAGTAGCGGCCTTGAAATTCGCTGATTCAATAATTATACTAGTTACTACCTCAGAAATACCGCTATCCTTCCCACCCATAATCCCGGCAACTGCTAAGGCATCTTTACCATTACTAATTACCACATCATCTTCGCTTAAAACTCTTTCTTTTTCATCCAACATCTCTAAAACTTCTTCTTTATGCGCATGACGAACATTAATCTTCTCAACTTTAGAAGCGTCAAAAGCGTGCATCGGTTGACCACATTCTAGCATCACATAATTAGTTAAATCGACAATATTATTTATCGGATGTTGATTCACCGCGATTAATCTTTCTTTTAACCAGGCCGGTGACTCTTTTACTTCAACACCTTCAACTTTAACAGCCATATAACGAGGGCAGGCCTCTTTATCATCAATCTTGACTTCTAACTTGCCGGACTTATTATCTAAAAACTCAAATTTATTTTCCGCTAACTTTTCATAGGGCTTAAGCGTTAAATCGAAAAGCGCTCCCAATTCACGAGCAATTCCATAATGACTTAATAAATCAGAACGATTAGATAGAGACTTATTATCAATTTCTAAAACAATATCATTAGCCTTTAAATATTCAGAAAACGGTTCACCAATCTTTGCTTTTTCATCTAAAACTAAAATTCCTTCATGACTTTTTCCGATACCTAATTCGTCTTCGGCACAAATCATACCATATGATTTTTCACCACGAATTTCCGATTCTTTTATTTCTAGTCCGTTCGGCATTACTGCTCCAATTAAGGCAACCGGAACAAGTTGTCCTTCGGCTAAATTAGGAGCACCACAAACGATATGGAGTTTTTCTTTTTTAACATCAACAACCGCCAAGCGCAAGCGATCGGCATTTGGATGTTTTACTACTTCTAAAACCTTACCAACAACAATATTATTAAATTGTTCCGCTTGATTAATAAATCCTTCAACCTCAACTGTGTGATCGGTTAATTTCTTGGCAATATCATTAGCTTCTAGTTTCGCCGGTATTTTTACAAAGTCTTTTAACCAATTTAAAGATATATACATAAAATTAAAATTGTTCTAAAAATTTAAGATCACCGCTATTAAATAAGCGGACATCGTTTATACTGTATTTAAGCATTGCTAAGCGAGTTAAACCAAAGCCGAAGGCAAAACCGGAGTAAACTTCCGGATCAATCCCACCGGCGCGCAAAACATCGGGATGGATTAAGCCGGCACCAACTATTTCTAACCAACCGGTATGTTTACAAACTCGGCATCCTTTTCCGCCACAAAGAAAACAAGTATATTCACCGTTGTTTCCCGGTTCAACAAACGGATAAAATTTAGGGCGCATTCTTAACTCCGTATTTGGCCCGAATAATCTTTTACCAACTATTTCTAAGAAACTTTTTAGATTAGAAAAGTTTATATCTTTTCCAACCATCATTCCTTCAAATTGGTAGAAAGTATGTTCGTGGCGAGCGTCGGTTGCTTCATTTCGGAAACAACGTCCAGGAATAACAACTTTAAGCGGTGCGCCATACTTCTGTAACATTCTAATTTGGACAGAAGAAGTCTGCGTACGCATCACTAAATCATATTGTCCATCTTTATTCTTTGAATCAATATAAAAAGTATCTTGCATATCGCGAGCCGGATGAAGAGGTGGAACATTTAAAGCAGTAAAATTATAATAATCACTTTCAAGTTCTGGACCATCACCAATTATAAATCCTAGGGAAGTAAATAAATCCTCCAATTCGCCCTGAACTAAAGTAAGAGGATTTAAATGACCATTAGCCATTTTTTCTCCCGGTAAAGTAACGTCAACAAAATCGCTTTTCTTAGCATAGCTTTCTATCGCTTGACTGGCTTCTTCAAATTTAGTTTGCATTTCCGCCTTAGTTGTATTAGCAAGTTCGCCCAATTCTTTTTTTAATTCAAGGCTTAAATCCTTCAACCCATGCATAACTTCGCTAAACTCTCCTTTGCGTGACAAATATCTTAATTCTAATTCGCGCAAATCATCATTATTCTTAACCTTCGTCAGCTGATCAAGAAATTCTTTTTTTATCTGCTCTATTTTATTTTTCATATATTCCTAATTAATATATTTTAGTCGATTAACGGCTCTTTTTATAACTACCAATAAATAACTCTAAAATACCAAAAATAACAACCAATAAAAATAAATTCAACCAATTAAATAAATTTTGTGATTTCAGAACAAGTAAAAGAATAATAAACAACGAAAAAAGAAACGATTGTCTAAAAGCAATTTTTACTAAATTAAAAGCTAATTCTTT
>CAYIZF010000047.1:0-4397 GCA_964367825.1 uncultured Gammaproteobacteria bacterium
ATAATAAACAGCTAATAAAGTATTGATGATATTATAAATAGAGTTATCGCCAATCTTGTCGCGTTGACGACGCTGATTATTATAAAGTTTTATTCTATCTCTAAAAGCCTCACGCTTCGTAGAAACGTAACTTCTAGACTCTGTTACTTCTGCTAATGCCTGTGAGAGAATTTCTTCTCTTGAAGGTAGCCCCTCAGGCATAATTCCGGGCTCCTTCTTTTCTTCTTCTTGCATATAATTATTTTTAGAATTTAATTATCTTAATTTTAGTTAAATGGGTCAAAATCATCTATGGCCGCATTGTAATTAGTATTATTATCTGCGCTCTCATATCTCTGGGTCTCGAATGGATCCATTTGAGGATCACGATAAATGGTTGCTTCGTTTTCATCACCAAACGGAACCAATACCATGTCCGCTTGATATGCCTCAGCATCGCTAACATCATCGTTTCGAGAAGCTGGAAAATTATATAACTCATCTAACCCTTCCATCGTATCTCCGACAGGTTTGAAATAACCTTTTTCGTCGACACGCCCTACTGAATATATTTTACCCATTTCATACAAACCTTGCAAAGCACCTTTAATTCTGTTTTCTTTCGAGCGTCCCATCGGTTTTAATTCTTGGATAATCGGATAAACCTGACGACGTCTTTTTTCTTCATCAAATAACGGCAGCACTTGATCCGCAAAACCTTTCTTTTCGATACCGATTGCGTTGAGCCCGAATGGCGCCCACTCAGTCCATATTTCAAAAATCAAATCAATCAACTCTTTGGAATTTCTCTTTTCTCTAGCAACGTGAACTTTATAACGATTATTATTTTGATCAACAAAGACAACCATAACCCCAGTATAATCTGAGCCAGCAGTAATAACATCCGCCACATCGATCATCGCATAACCATTAAACACTTTAGTTTTGCGCATGGCCATAAATTGGTCCATAGTGATTCTCTTAGCCGGCACGCGATAACTAAGTTCTGGATTATCAGGACAAGGGATATGAGCAAATAACCAATTATATTTAAACACACGCTCATCGTCACCAACTGGATCGTTCAAATATTCTTGAGCAAAAGCATTCGAGGCTAACCCTTGCGATGCCATGTCTCTTTTTTTAGCCTCAAGCAACTCAAACGTCCATCTCTCTGGCCACAATAAAGTATTTTTTGGATCAGCGGGATCATAGGCTCTAAATATTTCTCCGTTATGCGAATCAATTAAGTTTTTAAGTAACGAGTCTTGATGCAAAATAGTTCCGGTCATCTTTATAGTCCCGCCAATATCGACAGCTGGCTGTACTCCTTTGTTATAGTTATCAATATATTTTTTACGCTGCTCGGGATTATCTATGTGCTCATCAGACTCACAATCATCTAATAAGATTCTAGTCGGACGCCACTCGCGGGATTTGAGACCACGGATAGAAGCATTAAATCCCTTAGATCTTAATCTGACGCCGTTGATAAAGATATCACCTTTACTATCAGCGTTCTTAACCATGCGCTCTAATACTTTGGTCTCGATATTTTCAAATAAATTTCCATAAACAAGAAGTAGTTTTTGATTATCAACGAATTCATCGCGCACACCTTTCAAAACTTCAGACGCCTCGTTAAAGGTCTTTTCAATTAAGACAATAAACTTATCCAGCTTATTAACACACGAAAATATAATACAGAGCTGAGTGATGGTTGTTTTTGAAAAACCACGAGGCGCTGCCGTATATTCATTGTGTGGACTAAAAAATTTACGAATCAGATTCCTGTGAAAAGCAGGCGACTCTGTCCTAATATAATGGCTTAGAAAAAAATGCCCGAAAAGTAACACTTTATCGATTTGCTCTTCCGAATCATTCCAAGTACTAAAGAATGTTTTGATGGCGGCCCATTGTTGTGCCTCTACTAATAATTCTAAGTCTCGCTTTAATGATAAATCTACAATTGCTGCCATAGAATATTGTCTTATTATTTTTTATAGAATTACATGACTGACAAAGTGGTTGAATATTTTCTATTAGATCGCTTCCGAATTTGGATATTGGTATTATGTGATCCTCAGTTAGTTTTATATCAGGCTCTTTTTTATGGCACGACGGGCAGGTGTGTCGATATAGTTTCTTTATAAACTCCCAATCCTCGAAGGTGTGCCCTCCGAGCAACTCCTTTATAATTCTTTTTCGTCTTTTATTGGAATTCTTCAGCCAGTTCACATAAGTTTTGTCTGAATACCGGCCGTCCTTATAGTTAGAGCACGCGGAACCAACTCTGTTTTTTGCTATCACAGACATCTTAGCCTTAAACTCGTCAGATCTTTTTATGCCAGTAAGAGTTTTAGCTATTTTACTTTTCACAATATCTGTTTGAACGCGTCCGGCTTTTCCTTTTTTAGCCAAGGATATTTTTTTTCTAGTCTCATCTGAAAAAATACGCCCTTTTAAAGAATTACTTCTTTTTAGCTTAGTGGCTTCTGAGACTGGTACTGTTCTATTATAAATTCCTTTTGGCATATTAAATTTTTTTATTCTTTAGATTTCCAAGTATTACAGATAGCTCTTCAGGGGTAACGTTAATATTATTTTGGATCTGTTTTTGCTCGTCTACTGTAAAATCATCCACATATTGCAAAAATAATTTAGCAGCCGGGACGTCCCCCATCAGCGCATTGTTCTGCATCGCTAACAAAATATCTGGTATCGAATCTTTAAAGTATCTCTTGGTCAAAATCTTTTTAATTTCCAAAATTTTTGGATGTCGCGCCCAGTTATCATAAGCCACAGTGTTCAATAGCCCCAAAGCGACAGCAGTCTTTTCTTTTGGTGGGCGCATTGCTTTTGGAAGCATTAAAATGTGTGCCATCTTAATCTGCCAATATTCCACGGTGCCAAGTTTATCATACACCTCATCAAAGGCTTCTTTATAATCAAACTGCGGATACCCCATTGGGGTGTTGCCGCCATCAATAGTTTTTATTTCTTTAGTCTTCATAATCTTCTTTACCTAATCCATCTAAAATTCTTAGTGCCTCGTCGCCATTCGGATCAGTTGTGTTATATTTATCCCACTTTTTAAAATCAATTTTTTCATCCAATATTTCTAGTAACACCTCGCATCGCGGTCTATCGTGATCAACTTTCAAAACTACGCCCCCGAAGGTAACAAACGCTGCTGAATCGGCAAACAGTACTCCCATTTCCACCAAGCCATCCAAAATTCCTTTCGCCGACAGACTATAATTATCCTCATCTCGCGCGCGGTCAAATTTAAAATAAAACGTAAATGTAGCCCGCACCTTATTTTCAATCGGAAACGATTTATAAGGTTCCGGATTATCGAGACTCTGCGCATTCAAATGGGTGATTGTTAAGTGCTGCCACTTCCTTTTTACAAGTCGCACATCAGAATAATGCGTCCCCAGCGCTACAGTCTCATTAATCGACTCTGGTGGTACAGGAATCACGAAGTTAAAATCTTTTGCGGCCTCTTTTTTCATCTTAATATTTCTTATTTTTTAGACAATCGGTGCATTCTCATAGTCACTTTGAGTTTCTGGCATCTGCTCAACTACCACGTGGCTAAGTAATCTCTTCTCAAGTGCCGGAGCAGTCTTCGCCATTTCCATTCCAGCCATAATCATAGCGTCAATTCCTTCCATACCAGCAGGAGAGGCCGACATTCCAGCGGGATTCCCATTAACCTTTGAAACCTCGGCCACGGAGTTATTCTTTTTTCTTGTAGTTTTTTTTACTTTATCCTCAGAAGCCTGTGCAAAACCTGTGGATTCTGTGGATGGAATAATAGGAGCTGGTGCTGGAGTATATTTAATTGGTGGCGTAACCACAATTGGAGTTGTTTTTTGATCTGGTTCTAAAGAAGCGGACATATACATTGGGTTAAGTTGTCTTGTTTGATGATCATAAAGCATGTTTAACTCGCGCTCAACAGCCTCGACCATAGCAAACTCGTCACGGCGCCAAGACGATCCCTTAAGAGCCTTTTTAATTACTTGGAAAAATTCTTTAGATAGAGTCATAAAAAAATTATTTATTTTTTACTATGTTATTTTTTACTATGTTATTTTTATTATAGCATTTTTTACAAAGTAGTGCAACAGCTTTTTTAGTGTAGAAAACCTTACGTAGTGTTTTGATCGGTAAAATTTTTGTGGGGAATAGTAATGTAGATTATCTACATAGCAAAGTGAACGGGGAATGGGGGCATCCAAAACCACCACCCCCACCACGGAGTCGACGGGTGTCGACCCGTTAGGGCCGGCCGTCCCCCCCCATACCCTTTGCCCTTTGCTCCTTTTTTTAAGCCCTTGACAATTTATTAAATTCTAGGGTTAAAGGGTTAAGCCCTCCCGATTCTTTGAGCACAGAGCACAGAGCAC
>CAYIZF010000048.1:0-4375 GCA_964367825.1 uncultured Gammaproteobacteria bacterium
ATCTATAATTTCCTCAATTATCATTTCTGTTTCCGGACGTGGAACTAAAACATTTTTATCGACATAAAAATCTAAACCATAGAATTCTTTATGACCGATTAAAACGGCAATTGACCACCCTTTCAGCCTCTTTTTTTCTAGTTCTTTGTATTTTTTATAAACATTTTTTGGGACAATGAATTCCGGGTGAGTTAAAATAAATTCCTTTTCTTTGTCCAACAAAAAAGCCATCAAGATTTCTGTTTCTCCTGATGGCAGGGAAGATAATTTTTGTAAATCAAAGATGGTCATTTAATTATTGTTTTTGGCTTTCGCGATTGGCTTTTTTAAGCGCCATAACTAATTCTTCTATTTCTCCGTCTATAACGCGTGGAATGCTATGCCAAGACATATTAATACGATGATCGGTTACTCTATCTTGAGGAAAGTTATAGGTTCTAATTTTATCAGAACGATCACCGTCGCCGATTTGATTTTTGCGCGCGCTGGAATCAGCTGCTAAACGCTCGTCTTCCTGTTTAGCTAATAAACGGGAGCGTAAAACTTGTAAGGCCTTTTCTTTATTTTGGTGTTGTGATTTTTGATCTTGGCAGGAAACAGTAATTCCGGTCGGAATATGGACAATACGGATAGCGGAATAGGTAGTATTAACACATTGTCCGCCTGGACCGCTAGAACAGAAAGTATCGATTCTAATATCATTAGGCTTTATTTCAATATCAACTTCTTCTGCTTCCGGTAAAACCACTACCGTAGCGGTTGAAGTATGAACACGACCCTGTTTTTCGGTTTCTGGAACACGCTGAACGCGATGGGTGCCAGCTTCAAATTTTAAGAGGCCAAAAGCGCCCTCACCTTTAACGGTAAATATTATTTCTTTATAGCCACCGATGCCGATAACAGAAGAATCAATTAAGCTTAATTTCCAATTTTGTCGCTCACAGAAACGGGAATACATCCGGAATAGATCTCCGGCGAATAAAGCCGCTTCATCACCACCAGCGCCCGCTCTTATTTCAATAATCGCGTTTCTTTTATCATTCGGGCTGGAAGGATTTATTTCTTCTTCGATTTCATCAGTTAATCTAGCGGCTGTTTTGTTTAAAATAATTAATTCGTCGCTGGCCATTGTTTTTAGTTCTTCATCATTTTCAGAATTTATTATTTCGTTGTTTTGGTTGATATCATTATTAGTTTTTTCCAATTCCAAAATAAGATCCATCGCCTTTTTTAAAACGGCGTGTTCTTGGGAAGTTTTAACCATGGCCTTAGCGTCTTTTAGAAGCTCGGGATCCATTAGTTTTTTTTCACTGGCGACGAATTGTTGTTTTATCTCTTCGTACATATTTATTCAATCAATTTTTTTCTAAAATTCTCTAACAAAAAAGCAACTGTCAGTAATATTGTAGCATGGAAATACTGCAAAATTAAAGTAAGTTGCTTTTTAAGAGAAGCTATTTAGAATTTAGTTTAACTTGAGCGATTTTCTTAATATCTTTAGTCTTTACGGTGACTTCTTTCTTGGCGCGAGCTTCAGCGCGAGCGATGCGTTTTACTTTTTTGCCTTTAACAGTCTTAGTATCACCTTTAGCTTTAACTTTAGCTTCAAATTTCTCAACACGGCGGGCAGTATCAACTAATTTTTGCTTACCGGTATAGAAAGGATGGCAGGCAGAACAAAGTTCAACCTTAATTTCCGGTTCAGTTGAGCCGGTTGTAAAAGTGTTGCCGCAAACGCAGGTAACCTTGCAGTTCGGGTAATATTTTGGGTGGATTTCTTTCTTCATAAAAAATAAAAAAATTTTATTGATATTTAATAAAATTTTAGCTATTGAATATCTTTGAATTATGTTAGTATTATGTTATCATAACTCTTAGATTTAATCAAGAGCCTTTATAAAATGGCTTGATATAATAGTTTTAGTTGAAGCTGGAATATTTATGGAAAAAATAGGTAATATTGCTAAAAATACATCATATTTAACCCTGGCCTTAATACTGCAGAAGGTGATTTCTTTTACTTACTTTACGCTTTTAGCCCGTTATGTCGGGCCAGCTAGTCTAGGTAAGTATTATTTTGCTATTTCTTTTACGACTATTTTTGCTATTTTTATTGATTTAGGCTTCGCTAATGTTTTAATTAGGGAAGTAGCTAAAAATTCTGAACGTGCTGAAAAATGGTTATCTAATGTCTTGATTTTAAAGGTCCCATTAGCAATTTTAGCCTTAGCGGCAGTCTTTATTTCGATAAATATTTTAGATTACGATGCAATCACGAGAAATTTAGTTTATATTTCTTGTATTTGTATGGTTTTAGATTCTTTTACTGCGACCTTTTTTGCGGTAGTGCGTGGTTTCCATAATTTAAAATATGAGAGCATTTCTTCAGTTATATTTCAAATTATCGTCTTAATTTTTGGTTACGGATCTTTACTTGCCGGCGGTGGACTTATTCCGGCTATGTTTGCCTTAGCGTTGGCCAGTACTTTTAATTTTACTTATTCTTGGATTATCTTAAAAAGTAAATTAAAAATTTCTCTAAAATTTGTTTATGATAAGGTTTTAACAAAGGAAATAATAATAATAGCTTGGCCGTTTGCTGTTTATGCAATTTTCCAGCGTTTATATACTTATCTTGATTCCGTCCTGTTATCCGTTTTAGCCGGCGATGTTGAAGTTGGTTTATATCAAGTAGCCTTTAAGATAATTTTTGCCCTCCAGTTTTTGCCAATGGCTTTTACCGCCTCTTTATATCCGGCTATGAGTTCTTATTGGCTTAATAATCGAGAACAGCTTTTGATTTCTTTCGAACGGGCGATGAATTATTTAATTATTATTTCTTTGCCGATAATTATCGGTACAATCGTTTTGGCGGATAAAATAATTCTTTTATTTTCTGAAGGATATGCCGGCGCGCTTTTGCCTTTAGAGATATCGATTGTTTCCTTGTTCTTTATTTTTATAAATTTCCCGATCGGTTCTTTGCTTAATGCCTGTGATCAACAGCGAAAAAATACTTTAAACATGGGGATAGTAATGGTTGCCAGTATTATACTTAATCTTTTTCTTATTCCGCGCTGGCAGGCGGTGGGTGCTAGTTTAACTGTTTTAGTTACTAATTTTTTAATGACTATTTTGGGAATGCATTGGGTAAAAAAAATAATCCCGTATCGTTATGGCAAAAATTTAAAAATATTCGCTAAAGTATTATTCGCCTCTTTAATTATGGGCGCGATTGTTTTTTTTGGAAAAGTATATTTAAATGTTTTTTTGGTTACGATTATCGGTGCCGTTATTTATTTTTTCTTCTTAATAATTTTAGGCGGATTTAAGAAAGAAGATTTTATGAGCGTATTAAAATCGTTTAAACGTTAATTTAATTTTAATGTATTAATTTTGGAAATATATTATGAAAACTTTATTAATTACTTTAGAATATCCTCCTTTTCATGGCGGCGTTGCCAGTTATTACGGTAATCTAGCAAAATATTGGCCGATTGATGAAAAATTAATAGTGCTTAATAATAATCGCGGCAAATTAATGCCTACCAATAAGCCATTTTCTTGGTTGACAGCCATCCCTTTATTAAAGAGAAAACTGGCTGCCAGTGAGTTTGATCACTTGCTTGTCGGGCAAATATTACCATTAGGCACCGTTGCTTATATTGTTTCTTTATTCCAACCTTTAAAATATACAATTTTTTTACACGGTATGGATTTGTCTTTTGCTCTTAAATCTTCTCGGAAGAAATTCTTAAGTAAATTAATACTTAATCGCGCTGATAAAATAATTTGCGCAAATAGTTATGTTAAAGAAAAGTTAATTGAAAATTGGTCGCAATTAGAAGATAAAGTAAAAGTGGTAAATCCTGGAATTGAGGGTGGAGCGCCGGAGGCGGATCCTTATGATGTGCGAACAATAAAAAATTCCTACGACCTAGAGGGTAAGACAATCATGTTGAGTTTAGGGCGATTAGTAAAAAGAAAAGGAGTCGATCGAACAATCGAAGCTTTAGCGAATATGCCCGAAGAAGAAAGTAAAAATTTAATTTATTTTATTGCCGGTGCCGGACCACGGGAGGAATATTTAAAAAAAATAGTGCCATTACGTTTTGCCCGAAAAATAATATTTTTAGGAAAATTATCGGAAGATGAAAAATGGGCTTGGCTTAGATTGTGTGATATTTTTATTATGCCTTCCCGGGATATTGCCGGCGACTTTGAAGGTTTCGGTATTGTTTATCTCGAAGCGAATCTTTGCGGTAAACCGGTCATTGCCGGTAATTCCGGTGGCGTTAAAGACGCGGTTGTTGATGGAGAAACCGGTTTAATGGTTGATCCGGAAAAAGTTGATGATATTGGTGCGGCTATAATT
>CAYIZF010000049.1:0-4351 GCA_964367825.1 uncultured Gammaproteobacteria bacterium
GATTTTGGTTCTACTCAGAAAGAATTAAAAGAATTAAAACCACTTTTAATTTTATCCGAACAGCAATATCAGAATTTGAGTATGAAGTTCGGCCATGTTTTTGAAGCTTCTATTGGGGCCGAAGCCATTCGCAAATTATTAGAAAAAATTGATTTAAATGCCAGCATCACTAATTTGGAAAGTAAATTAACTGACGCAGTTGATTCTAAAAAAGAAAAGTTAGTTAAACGCTTAAAATTATTAAAGAGTTTCCGCAATAATGATATTCGTCCGGAATGGATGATTTTAACCGTTTTACCGGTTGTTCCACCGGATTTACGCCCGATGGTAGCGTTAGATGGTGGTCGTTTTGCCGCTTCTGATTTAAATGATTTATATCGCCGTGTTATTAATCGTAATAATCGCTTAAAGCAATTAATCGATTTAAATGCGCCGGAAGTTATCTGCCGCAACGAAAAAAGAATGTTGCAGGAAGCGGTTGATGCTTTGATTGATAATTCTGCTCGTCATACTAAAACCGTTACTGCTTCTACCGGACAAAAGAGACAATTAAAATCTTTAGCGGATACTTTAAAGGGTAAACAAGGACGCTTCCGCCAGAACTTATTAGGTAAACGTGTTGATTATTCTGGCCGTTCCGTTATTGTTATTAATCCAAAATTAAACCTGGATCAATGCGGTTTACCGAAGATTATGGCTTTAGAATTATTTAAGCCATTTATTATTGCTCAACTTATTAAGAGAGAAATAGTTCATAATGTTCGCAGCGCTTCCCGTTATATCGAAGCCGGACATGATGAAGTTTTTGATATTCTAGAAGAAACGGTTAAGGGTGCTTATGTTTTATTAAATCGTGCTCCTACCTTACATCGTTTAGGTATTCAGGCTTTTCGTCCGACTTTAATCGAGGGTAAAGCTATCCAGATCCATCCGCTTGTTTGTACTGCGTTTAACGCTGACTTTGATGGTGACCAAATGGCTGTTCATGTTCCATTAACTAAGGAGGCTCGCCATGAAGCGGAAACTTTAATGCTTTCCTCCCACAACTTACTTAAACCGGCTACCGGCGATCCAATCGTTGCTCCGGCGCAAGATATTGTTTGGGGCACTTATTATATTACTTCAATCGAGAAGAACTATGAAGATAAGAAGGTTGAAGAAATGAAATATTTTTGGGATGAAGATGAAGCGAAATTAGCTTACGAAAGCAATTGTATCGGACTTCATGAAGCGATTAACGTTAAATATAACGGTGTTATGTTAAAGACTACGGTCGGTCGTTTAATCTTTAATTCTTTGCTTCCGGAAAAATTGAAATATATTAATGATGTTGTCGGTAAAGGTAAATTAAAAGATTTGATTCGCGATTGCTTGCGCATTTATGGCGAAGAAGAAACTGTTAAATTTATTGATGGTTTAAAGAATCGCGCTTTTTCATTTATTACTAAATCCGGATTATCTTGGGGCTTTGGTGATTTGCCTAGTCTTCCAGAGAAAGATCAATTGATTGATTTGGCTAATAAAAAAGTTGAACTTATTCAAGAGCAATATGAAGAAGGTCTTTTAACCGAATCAGAACGTTACGCTAAAGTTATTGAAGAATGGACTAACACTAAAGATAAGATTGCTGATATCTGTAAGAAAGGATTAAAGGAGGTTTTGCCTGTTTATTCTATGATTGATTCTGGTGCCCGTGGATCATGGGCGCAGCCGGTTCAAATTTTAGGCATGAAAGGATTAGTAACTTCTCCTTCCGGAGCTATTATTGAATTACCGGTTAAAGGAAACTTTAAACAAGGATTTGGTGTGTTGGAATACTTCTTCTCAACCCATGCTACTCGTAAAGGTTTATCAGATACCGCTTTAAGAACTGCTAATGCCGGTTATTTGACTCGCCGTTTAGTTGATGTTTCTCAGGATGTTATTGTTTCCGAAGATGATTGCGGTGATACTGTTGGTATGGATTTGAATCGCGCAGAAATAGAGGCAAACGGAGAAGATTTCTTCCGCCGTTTAACTGGACGTTATACAGCTAAAGACATTAAAGATTCTAAAGGAAAAGTTATTTTGCCTGCTGGTGAAATCTTAAATGAAGAAAATATCAAACTCTTAAAAGAAAAAGATATCCAAGATGCCTGTGTTCGATCTGTTTTGAGTTGTAAGATGCACAAAGGTATTTGCGCAAAATGTTACGGTTGGGATTTGGCTTATAATAAACCCGTTAAGATGGGCTCGACTGTTGGTGTTATTGCCGCTCAATCTATCGGTGAACCAGGAACACAGCTTACTATGAGAACTTTTCATAGTGGAGGTGTTGCCGGACAAGATGATATTACCCAAGGTTTACCTCGTGTTGAAGAAATTTTCGAAGCACGTTCCCCGAAGAAAAAGGCTTTAATTTCCGATATTTCTGGTCGTATTAAGATTGAATTTGCTCAAAAGACTATTACTGATAAGGATGGCAAGGAAATTTTAGTAAATAATCCGCAAGCAAAAATTTTAAGCATTTTCTATAAAGGCAAGGATCATGATAAATATTATTTTTCTGAAAAGATTAATGAAATAAAATTGGCGACTGGCGTTACCGCCAAGGATAAGAAAAAGTTAGAAATTAAAGTTCTTGTTAAGGACGGAGATGATATTTCTAAAAATTCGGAATTATTTAGTATCGGTGGCGATGTTGTTCGCTCGAAGTCAGCTGGAAAGGCTACGGTTACTGATAAATATATCAGTGTAGCTAAAGATGTTGAAAAAGTTAAAGAATTTTCTATCCTTAAGGGTACTATGTTGATGGTTAAAGATGGAGATAACGTCGAACGTGGCACTCAATTAACTGAAGGCAGTCTTGACCTTAGAGAATTATATAAATTAAAGGGTCAACTTGAAACTCAGAAATATATTATTAAGGAAATTCAATACGTTTACGGTTCTCAAGGACAACCGCTTAACGATAAACACGTCGAGATTATTGCCCGTCAGATGTTCTCCCGTTATTTAGTTAAAGATGCCGGCGATACTAATTTACTTCCCGGAGAAACAATTGAAGATGAAGTTTTAGAACAAGCCAATAAAAATTCCAAGAAACCGGCAGAAGCAGAAAGATTGTTGCTTGGTATTACTAAAGCTTCTCTTACTACTGATAGTTTCTTGTCATCTGCTTCTTTCCAAGAAACCTCACGTGTCTTAATCGACGCTGCAGTAAATGGCAAGATTGATTATCTCGAAGGTTTGAAAGAAAATGTGATTATCGGTTGTTTGATTCCGGCCGGAACCGGCTATAAGGGAAAGAAAAAGAGAATGGACTACGGTAAATAATCCGAAAAAGATTGAAAAAAACAGTTTAAATTTAACTAGATAAAGATAAAAAAGAAGCTTAGTATTAAGCTTCTTTTTTTGTTGTCAGAAAGCGGAAAATGACGTAAAATAATAGTAGATTATGATAAAACCGTTTTGGACAAAATGGTCGTTTTTATTCAAGCTCCGTTTGATTTTTGGGGCTATTTTGTTTATTTTTTTAGCCATTTTTCTCTATCTAAAAATTGTTCCTTTTGGCCATATTAGTTATGGTCGTGACTATACTTCTTCTTTGCGTTCAGGTAAGGGATTTATTTATGGTTTTACACCAGGAGAAAGAGTTAATTTTAAAAATGGCGCTGCCCCTCTTGTTGTCGGAGATCCGGTTTATTTTTCTGTTTTTTCACCGCGGACTTTTGATAAAGCTAAGATGACTATTGTTTATCGTGATAACCTCACTATTGATATGCCGATTGTTGAAGCCGGCGTTTTAGTGGATAATATTGTCTGGCGTTACGACTTAAAGCCGGTTGATAATAAGGCGCTTGATTATTTAATGTTGCGTTGGGATAAAATAGAAGAAAATGGTCACCTCTTTTTACAAAAAGAAAAAAATTATTCTAGCTTAACCGAGTGGGAGGAGGATTTAGCCAGTGGAAATTTAAAAGATTGTAATAATACTTTAACTAATTGTTTAGCGGTTTATAATTATTCTCCACAATATAAATATCAAATTGCTAATTATCAGCCGTCTCTGCCTTTGACTATTGATCAACCGCTGCGCGGCGCTCATCAATTTTATTTTTATTTAGAAAATGAACCATTGCGTTTAGATTTTT
Source organism: uncultured Gammaproteobacteria bacterium (assembly GCA_964367825.1). GTDB lineage: Bacteria > Patescibacteriota > Patescibacteriia > Patescibacteriales > UBA12465 > UBA12465. The sequence continues at coordinate 4,134 of CAYIZF010000049.1, forward strand.
CTTTTATTGATCAAAATTTAGATTTGAAACCAGCGCCGATTAAAGTAATTCTATCGTCCGATGATAAAATAATCGAAACAAAAACGGTTGATGACCTTAATCTTAAGCCAGGAAGCGGGGAGGCGGAAGAAAAAAAGATTACCATTGATAAACGTGGTTTACCGGCTGGCGTGTATAAGATTGAAATTAAAATTACAGATGACATGATTATAAAAAAG
>CAYIZF010000050.1:0-4311 GCA_964367825.1 uncultured Gammaproteobacteria bacterium
TATCTCTCAATACAGTCCGCGTCCGGGAACGGTGTCGGCAAAAATGAAAGATAATGTAACACCAACGGAAAAGAAAAGGAGGGAAGAAGAAATCAATACCATTTTAAAAGCGACCGCTTTAGAGAATAATAAAAAATATCTCGGCAATGAAGTTGAGATATTAGTAGAAGGAATAAATAAGCGCGGGAAATATTACGGCAAGACCAGTACTTATCAGACTGTGTTAGCGAGATCAAATAAAAAAGCGGACAAAAAATTAATCGGCATTTTCGCTAAAGTTAAAATTACGGAAATTTTACCTTTTGCACTTGAAGGGGATTTAGTAGAAGAAACAAAGCCTAAAGTCTTGGTCATTTTAGGTACAACCTCGGCCGGAAAAACAGGTCTAGGAGTTAAGCTAGCTGCTGAATTTAATGGTGAAATAATTAGCGCCGATAGCCGCCAAGTTTATAAAGGCATGGATATCGGAACCGGAAAAGATTTAAAAGAATATAAAGTTGGCGGGAAAAAGATAAAATATCATCTAATTGACGTGGTTAGTCCGAAGACAGAATTTGACTTGGCTAAATATCAAAAATTAGCCCTTAAAGCGATTAAGGATGTTTTAAGCCGCGGAAAATTGCCGATAATCGTCGGCGGTTCCGGTTTGTATCTTCAGGCGATTGTGGATAATTATAAATTATCTAGCGTAAAACCAAATTTAGAAAAACGCGTCGCTTTAGAAAAATCTAGCGCGGCGGAATTATTTATTGAATTAGAAAAACTTAAGCCGGAATTTGCCGCTCGTTTAAACAATAGCGATAAAAATAATAAGCGCCGGCTTATCCGCTATATCGAAATCGCTGGACAAGACGAAATAAACTCGGTTAAAAAGACAAAAAATAAAATCGATTCAGCTCAAAAAGTTTCTCCTTATGATTTTTTGCTTATCGGACTGGAATGGCCGGATGACGTTCTCCGGGAAAGAATTCTTGGCCGCTTACACGATCGTTTAGAGAAAGAGGAAATGATAAAAGAAATAGAACGTTTGCATGAAGAAGGAGTTTCTTGGGAAAGACTAATAAGTTTTGGTTTAGAATATAAATTTGTCAGCCGCTATTTGCTTGAGGAAACTGATTATGACACAATGGTGGAAAAATTAGGTACAGCGCTTTATCGTTTTGCCAAACGCCAAAAAACCTGGTTTAGGCGTTGGGAAAAACAAGGCAGAAAAATTACTTGGGCTGTCGATTTAGAGGATGCAAAAAAAACAGTTATTAATTTTTTAGCTTAATAGTTTTTCTAAAATTTCTTTGATTATTTTGGGGTTGGCTTTTCCGTCCGTTTCGGCCATTGTTTTTCCGATAAAGAATTTTATTAAAGCCGTTTTGCCGGCACGATAATCAGCGACTTGGCTCGGGTTTTCCTCGATTATTTTCTTTACCGCTTTTTCTAGCTCTTCTGTGTTGTCCATTTGTTCTAGCCCCATTGCTTTCATAATATCGGTCGGATCACCGCCGTTATTATACATTTCTTCAAGGATTCTTTGTCCGGCTGAAGAATTTATTTTTTCTTGATAGACAAGAGAGACAAGTTCGGCAAAATTTTCGGCCGTTATATTTAAGTCGTCAATTTGTTTATTATCGACGTTTAAATGTTTTAGTAATTCATTAGCGATCCAATTTCCTCCTGTTTTTGATAAACGTCTTTCTTGTCTTTCTTCATCATCGCCGTTTGCTTCAATCCAGGCATCGAGTTCTGATAAAACATTTTCCGTCCAATCAGCTAATTTTTTATCTGCGGTTAAAGTTTCAGCTAATTCAGGGTTGAATTTATATTCACGTATGAAGCGCTCTCTTTTAATTTGCGGCATTTCCGGCAATTCTTTTTCGAGTTTAGTAATCCATTCGTCATTAATCGTTAAGGGAGGAATATCTGGTTCAGGGAAGTAGCGATAATCAGCGGAAGTTTCCTTAATTCTTTGGCTAATAGTTTCATTTTTGTTCTCGTTCCAACCGCGAGTTTCGCCGATAATTTTTTTACCATCGTTTAACATATCGCTCTGCCGTTTAATTTCGAAATTAATCGCTTTTTCAACCGAACGGAAAGAGTTGATGTTTTTTACTTCTACTTTATTGTTTAATTTGTAATCACCGAGAGGTTTTATTAAGCCGTCTTTATATTCCCATTTTCCTTTTTCTTGCAGACTAATATTCGCCTCGCAACGCATTTCGCCTTTTTCCATATTAGCGTCGGAAATATCAAGATAACGCAAAATTTGCTGATAGGCTTGGCAGAATTTTTTAGCCTCGGTTGCATTTTTTATTATCGGTTCGGTAACGAGCTCTATTAAAGGAGTGCCGGCGCGATTAAAATCTAATAAAGTATAGTCTTTATCTTTAAAATGTGCCGATTTTCCCGTATCTTCTTCGAGGTGGATGCGCGTGATAGTGATTTTTGAACCATCGATATCTAAATATCCTTCATAACATAAAGGTAAGTCGTATTGGGAAATTTGATAACCTTTAGGCAAATCGGGATAGAAATAATTTTTTCGATCAAATTTTGAAGTTTTGTTTATTTTACAATTTAAAGCCAAACCAGTCATTATTGTCCAGTTAATTGCCTCTTTGTTTGGTACTGGTAATGTTCCTGGATGACCGAGACAAATCGGGCAGACAGCGGCGTTCGGTTCTTTTTTGGATGAATCATTATCACAAGAACAGAACATTTTACTTTTAGTTTTTAGTTCGGCGTGGATTTCTAAACCGATTATAACGTCGTAGTTCATAGATTAATATATTTTTTTAATATTAAAATTTGCCCGTACTGCCAAAGCCATTAGCTTGGCGGCTAGTTTCGTCATTGATATTTTCTTCACTAATTTCCATTTGGGAAATATTTTGGATTAATATTTGGGCGATTTTTTGGCCGGGAATAATATTATAAATATCTTCGCTTAAATTTTTTATGATAATTTTTATTTCGCCGCGATAGTTAGAGTCGATAACTCCGCCCATTGTTTTTATTCCTTCGAAAGCGATTCCACTTTTATCCCAGATTAAACCAACATAACCGTCGGGTATAGCCATTTTTATCCCGGTAGGGACTAAAGCGTGGGCATAAGGAGCGATTGAACAATAATCATTTGCATATAAATCGTAGCCAGCGTCGCCCTCATGCGCTTTTTGCGGAAGTTTGGCTTGAGAATTTATTTTTTCAACTCGCAAAATATTTTTTATTTCGGAATTTATTTCGGAATTTATTTCGGATTTTATTTCAGTTTCTTTTTCTTGTTTTATTTTTGCTTCCGGTTCGCTATTTAAGACGGTTTTCCCGCCATCGGTTAAAATTTCGCTAATGGCTTGAAAACCAGAATAATTATATACTTCTTTCGGTTTAATAATTACTGCTTCATCTTCAGTTTTTATTCCTTGAATTTTTTTTAGGGTTTCTTTCCAAATTTCTTCATGGATTTCTTCAATTGCTGAATTTGCGTTTATTTTATACCAGTTGAATTCTTCTCGTAATTTTAAATGAGCCCAGCGCACCTTATTCATTAAATCTTCGTCATTCTCATGTTTATGATTATTTTCAATTGATTGTCGGAAGCGTTCGCCGTCAAAAAGAAAAACTAAATCTTCGTCTATTAAGTGAGAATTTATTTTTTTTAAGAATGTTTCGTCAACGCCAGCGCCCAGTCCCCAGGCAATTCCTGTGCCTTTGTAATCTTCAGCAACTACGTTTATCCCAGCCTTGAGTTTAGCGATAAGTTCTTCTTGATATTGAGTTCTATTTAAAACCTGGATTATTTGTGCTTCGCGGGCGCTTAAATTTAAGGGATTCCCGTTGCGGAGATAATTGTTTAAAATTTCTCCAGATGGCGGAAGAGAATAAATAGCATATTTTACATATTCTGACTGATATCCATTAGCCTTTAGTCTTTCCACTAATAACTTAGCCTGCGTGCTTTTGCCGAGGTTATTTATTCCGTAAAAGACTATAAGTTTTCCTGGATAATTATTCATATTATTTCTCCAACTTTATTACCATTTTTTCGATTTGTCCATAGAGATTTTTTAGGTCGCCGTTGTTGTCTAATTCGTAATCGGCGAGTGCCATTACTTCCGGGATTTTTAATTCAGTTTCCTTTTGACCATCGGCTAGAAATTGCTCATAAGTTTTAGTGGCATCGTCAGCGTTTTCACGACGCTTCACTAAACGTTCGTAGCGGGTTTTAGCTTCTACTTTTATTCTTACTAAAGTAAAATCAGGCAAAGATTTTAAATAAATTATATCATCTTCACGGCGAATGCCATCAATAACAATAAC
>CAYIZF010000051.1:0-4303 GCA_964367825.1 uncultured Gammaproteobacteria bacterium
GTTCTACCTGTTCAACAACGTTAAAAGCCACCGGAAAATTAATATCCGATGGATTAAAATAAACTACATCTTTAATTCTATCATTAGGGATATATTCAACTATTTTTTCCGCTAAGTCACCGTGCGGATCGACAACGGCTACTCCATAACCGGCGCGAATATCATCAACAATCATATTCTCTAAAATTGTTGACTTACCCATACCGGTTTTTCCAATCAAATACATATGGCGACGACGGTCGTCGGTTTTTATGCCGAATTTTTTAAATTCGTTGCGATAAGTTGTTTGGGCAAAAACCGCAATATCTTTCATGCTTTTTTATTTATAAAAAATTACTAGTTAACGAAGTAATGATTTATATGATTCGATATACTCATTTATTAATGGTGGCAAATAAATAAAACCGAGAACAATCGGAGCAACTACAACAACGGTGCGAACGATGCCCCAAATATTTTGCCAGCGCATGTATTTTTTTATCTCTTGAGAAATTTTTAAAATTTCTTCATTACGCTCTAAATTAGCCTGTAATAAATCAACTAACTTATTCGATTTATTATCCTCTACGAATGCTTTTAATTCTTCAGACACCTCGATGGGCATATTTTGTCCTTCAGGCATATTTTTATAATTAAGACCTTATTTTATGGTTAATTTCTCACTTCGCAAAGATTGACATATTCTTTTCCGATAGACGCAAACTCCGTCATTTCCTTGGCGGTATATCCTTTCTGCGCTTTAAAATTAGCGTCGACTAGCTCGGTATCCGATTTAAAATTTTGCAGATACCATTTTGAAGCGCCCTTGATAATTTCTCCCATTTTTCGAAAATCATCTTTTACCAGAAGACCAGGAACAACGGTTGTCCTAAATTCATAAGGAAGACCGCTAGATATAATTATTTTAACACTTTTTTCGATATTATCACAATCAACTTCGACGCCGGTCGTTTCTTTATATTTATCTAGCGGCGCTTTTAAATCCATAGCAATATAATCGATTAATTTTTCCTTAATCAATTCTTTAATCATTTCCGGATTTGTGCCGTTAGTATCAAGTTTAACCAAATATCCGATATCTTTTATTTGTTTAATAAAAGACGGCAAGTCGGGATGCAACGTTGGCTCCCCGCCTGTTATAACGACCCCTTCGAGGCGTCCAAATCTTTCCCTTAAAAAAAGAAAAAGGTCTTCAGTGGAAAGTGTAGAAAAACCTTTTTCTTCTTTATTTTTTACATCCTCTCCCTTACGGGGCAGGACAAGCATTGGGTTGTAGCAAAAGTGACATCTAAAATTACAACCTTGGGTAAAGATTATGGCCGCCAAATGATCGGGGTAGTCGAGAAGAGATAATTTCTCTAAACCACCAATTATCATAAGCGTGTAGTCTAATTACTCGGTGCAAACCTTAAAGGTTTTTCTGTCCTTGTATTCAGACGCTTTACCGGGATTATAGTTCTTAACCGGTGTTAACCAGCCGACGACGCGGCTGTAAACAATACATTCTTGTCTTTGAATTTGAATCGGGCTCATATTTGTATTTGTTATATTAAAATTATATATGATATTTATTTAAATTACAATGAGTTGAATCGTTAGCAATTTTATTGATTTTCCCCTCTTATTTCTTCAACTGTCTCGGTGTAACCGATTTCCTCATCGCATTTTGGACAATATTTATGTTCACCGGAAAGATAACCATGCTTCGGACAAATAGAGAAAGTCGGAGTAATTGTAAAATATGGCAGACGATAATTATCAACAATCTTCTTCACTAATTTTTTAGCTGCCTCACCATTCGGTAGACGTTCCCCTATATAGCCGTGTAAAACTGTACCGCCGGTATATTTAATCTGTAAATCATCTTGTAAATCGAGAGCGGAGAAAATATCATCCGTATAGCCGACATGAAGATGGGTAGAATTAGTATAATAAGGATCGGCATTAAACTTTTTAACCGCTTCCGAATTCGAGCAAATAATACCCGGATAAAGTTGTTGGTCTTTCTTGGCGAAACGATAAGTACAACCTTCGCCTGGAGTCGCTTCAAGATTATATAAATTATTGGTTTCGTTTTGATAATCCATTAATTTTTCTCTCATGAAATCTAGAGTTTCAGCGGCAAAAGCATGACCTTCCTTCGTCGAGATATCTTTTCCCATTAAATTCAAAACTGCTTCGTTCATACCATTAATTCCAATAGTGGAAAAATGATTTTTCCAATAAGAACCAAAACGTTCACGAATAGCATCAAGATAAAACATAGAATATGGATATAATCTATCATCGGTAAACTTTTCAATAATCTTGCGTTTTATTTCTAAACTATCTTTAGATAAATCCATTAAATTAGTTAATCTTTCACGGAACTCTTCTTTGTTTTTTGACAAATAACCTAAACGAGCAAGATTAATAGTAACAACGCCGATTGAACCGGTTAACGGATTAGCGCCGAACAAACCGCCGCCGCGTTTTCTAAGCTCACGGTTATCTAATCTTAAACGGCAGCACATTGAACGAGCGTCGTCGCGATTCATATCAGAATTAACAAAATTCGAGAAATAAGGAATACCATATTTAGCCGTCATTTCCCACATTGGTTCTAAGCATTCTCGATTCCAATCAAATTCCTTATCAACCTGATACGTCGGAATCGGAAAACCAAAGACGCGTCCAGTTGAATCTCCTTCAAGCATAACCTCGGCAAAAGCCTTATTAAACATATCCATTTCTGCTTGAAAATCTTTATATTTTTCCGGCATTATTTGGCCGCCGATAATAACACTCTCTTCGCCAATCATCGGAGACGGAGTAACATCCAAAGTAACATTAGTAAAAGGGGTTTGAAAGCCAACACGGGTCGGAACATTAATATTAAACATAAATTCCTGAAGACCCTGTTTTACTTCTTTATAAGTTAGACCATCATAACGGATAAACGGCGCTAAATAAGTATCAAAATTAGCAAAAGCCTGAGCGCCGGCTGCTTCGCCTTGCATCGTATAGAAAAAATTAATAATCTGACCCAAAGCGCTACGGAAATGTTTCGGAGCATTACTTTGAACCTTTTCATTAACACCGCGAAAACCACGAATTAATAAATCTTTTAAGTCCCAACCGCAACAATAAGGAGCTAATAAACCTAAATCATGAATATGCAAATCACCATTAACGTGAGCCTGGCGAATATTTTCCGGATACATTTTATTCAACCAATAGCGAGCGGAGATTGAAGAAGCAATATAATTATTTAAACCTTGAACCGAAAAACTCATGTTGCTATTTTCTTTCAAACGCCAATCCGCTCGGCCTAAATAATCCTCCATTAATTTTTCATCAGCGGTGGCAGTATTGATATCACGCATTTGACGATGCTGGTCACGATAAAGAATATAAGCCTTAGCAATTTTAATTAATTTATTTTCAATTAAGACTTCTTCCACAACATCTTGAATTTCTTCAACGGCCGGAATACTGTTTTTATGAAATTTACCATTAACTTTCATCACCACCTGATCTCCAATTTTCTTGGCAAGCTGATGATCGTCTATACCGACAGAGACAGCAGCCTTATAAATAGCCTTAACAATTTTGTCTTGATCAAAATCGACGATTTCGCCGGATCTTTTGATTAATTTGCTGATGGTTTCAGACATAGGATTAATAGTCGATAAAATATTTTACTTAAAATATCTTATTGTCTTTTATTTCTTTTCCTTAATTAATTTATTTAACTCTTTTTGAAATTCACGAGCGTCTTTAAAGGATTCATAAACAGAAGCATAACGGATATAAGCAACCTGATCGACTTTTTTTAAATTTTTCATTACCACTTGGCCGATTTGGCGAGAGGTAATTTCGGTATCTTTAAGGCGTTGAAGGTCGCGTTCAATAGAATGAATTAATTTTTTAAAGCGATCATCGGTAATCGGACGTTTTTCGCATGATTTCTTTAAACCATTAACCATTTTTTCCCGATTATACGCTTCTCGTCTCCCGTCACGCTTCACAATTACTAAATCAAGCAATTCTATTTCCTCGTAAGTTGAAAAGCGGAAACCGCATTTTAAACATTCGCGGCGCCGACGGATAGATAGACCGTCAGGAGCGACACGAGAATCAACGACTTTAGTGTCGGGATAATAGCAAATTGGACATTTCATACGTTTTATAGTGAAATACCATATTTTGTGGCCGTTTTAGACATCAACCACTAAATGTTGTATCCAATATCAATTTTAGCAAAATTTATTCGATGGGTCAATTAAGCTAAAATTAATATAAATTTAAATATTTTCTAAAG
>CAYIZF010000052.1:0-4257 GCA_964367825.1 uncultured Gammaproteobacteria bacterium
GATAAATAAATATGGCAGAGTTAAATTCATATCTTGATCCAGTTATAATTTTAGAGGTTATGGCTATCTTGGTCCTTTTTATACCATGTTTATTTTTAATTCGTAAACTTGTTCGCTTTTTTGGTATCGGATCAAATTATTCGAGGTATAAACTTTTTTTAATTAAGCTTCCAAAAGAAAAACCAAAAGATGAAAATAAAGAAGCAAACTCTCAACAGATAAGAGAAGAAATTGCTAAAGGTGAAACAATTTTTTCCGCCATCGGTGGCTTGCGCGCCCAAAGAGGTTTAATTAGCTGGTTTTTTGGCCGGAATGATCATTTTTCTTTTGAGTTAGTAGCTGAACATGGAAAAATTTATTTCTATGCTGTCGCCCCAGAAAAACATGCCTTATATTTAGAAAAACAGATTAATGCTCATTATCCAGACGCTGTTTTAGAAGAAGTTTCTGATTATAATCCGTTTATTCCTAGTGGTTTTGTATCAGCCGCTTATCTTAAAACTAAAGATAACTTTGTTTTGCCTTTAAAGACTTATGATAAGATGACGGTTGATCCACTTAATTCAATTGTTAATATTCTGTCGAAATTAGATAAAAATGAGAGTGTTTCTATCCAGTATATTGTTCGAAGCGCTTTGGGAAAATGGCACAAGAAAAGTAAAAAAGCTTCTACTTCGGTTAATCGTTATGGTTCTGTTAGAGAAGGCTTAAATAAAAGCGGTTCCTTACTATCAGGGTTTCGTGATTTTTTTCCGTCTGTGGCACAATCAAAAAAGAATGCTAGTCAACCTAATAATCAACCAAAAACTTTAACAGCTACCGAACAAGAAATGCTCAAGGGGATTGAAGAAAAAAATCAGAAAGCTGGTCTTGATGTAAATATACGTTTAGTTGCTTGCGCAGAAACAAAAGAAAAAGCGACATATTATTTGGAAAATTTATCAAACGCATACAACGAATATAATAATTATAATTACGGAAATAATTTTTCGAGAATTTATACTGGTAACCAAAAGCAAATTATTAATGATTTTATTTATCGCCGTTTTAGAGATAAGTTAGATTTTTTATTAGGAACCGGGGAATTGGCCGGTCTTTTTCATCTGCCGCTTCCCGGAACAGAAACACCTAATATTGTTTGGCTTACTTCTCGAATCGCTCCGGCGCCCGCTACCATGCCTGATGAAGGAATAACTCTTGGAGAAAATATATTTCGTGGAGTTAAAAAAGAGATAAGAATAAAACGCAAAGATCGTCGTCGCCATACCTATATCGTCGGTAAATCCGGTACCGGTAAATCGGTTCTATTGGCCAACATGGCAATCCAAGATATTCAAAACGGGGAAGGTGTTTGTGTTTTTGATCCAAATGGCGATTTAATTACCGATATTTTAGATAGAATTCCTCCGGAGAGAGCAGAGGATGTTATTATTTTTTCTCCCGGAGATATTGAGCGTCCACTCGCTTTGAATTTATTGGAATATGATCCACGCTATCCGGAACAAAAAAGTTTTGTGATTAATGAAATGATTGGTATTCTTGATAAATTATATGATTTGAAAGCGACCGGCGGACCAATGTTTGAACAATACATGCGTAATGCGATGCTATTAGTTATGGATGATCCGGAATCCGGCTCAACTTTAATGGAAATTCCGAAAGTTTTAGCCGATGCTGATTTTAGAAAGTTTAAATTAAGTAATTGCAAAAATCAGACCGTAGTTGATTTTTGGCGCAAGGAAGCGGAGAAGGCGGGCGGCGAAGCAGCGTTAGCTAATATTGTTCCATATATCACTTCAAAATTAACCTCGTTTATTTCTAATGACATGATGCGACCGATTATCGGTCAACAAAAGAGCGCGTTTAATTTACGGGAAGTGATGGATAAGCAAAAAATATTATTGGTTGATTTACCGAAAGGTTTAGTTGGCGAAATGAATGCTTATTTACTCGGTATGATTTTAGTCGGTAAGATTTTAATGGCCGCTTTATCGCGTACCGATTTGCCACCGGAGAATAGAAAAGATTTTTATCTTTATATCGATGAGTTCCAAAATTTTACAACATCTTCAATCTGTCAGATATTATCTGAGGCTCGTAAATACGCTCTAAATTTAATTATTGCTCATCAATATATCGGACAGTTAAGTAAAAATAATAATAATGAAATAAAAGACGCAGTATTCGGTAACGTCGGAACAATGGTTAGTTTTAAAGTTGGTTCAGAAGATGCGGAGTTTTTAGTTAAAGAATTTTCACCGGTTTTTAATCAATACGATTTAATTAATATCGGAATGGGAATGGCAGCGATTAAGCTTTTAGTTGATAATTCCGCTACTCGTCCTTTTTCCCTTAATACTATTTGGCCGATTTTAGGCGTAAAAAGAGAAGGGATGGCTGATAAGATTCGTGCTCTAAGTCGTTTAAAATACGGCCAAAATAAGCGTCTGGTTGAAGCAGAAATAAATCGCCGTATCCAAATATCCCAATCAGAAGAAAAATAAAAGAATAGAAGAAAATAAAAAATAATATTATGTCGACCCTCTATCGTGATTATCGTCCTCAGAATTTTTCCGAAGTTTTAGGACAAAACCATATTAAAATAACTTTGCAGAATGAAATCAGCGCCAATAAATTAGCGCAAGCTTTTTTATTTTGCGGTCCGCGCGCTGTCGGAAAAACTACTCTGGCTCGCGTTTTGGCTAAAACGGTTAATTGTGAAAATCGTAAGGATGGAGATTTTGAGCCATGCAATAAATGTGCTAGTTGTTTAAGTATTACCCAGGGAAAAAATTTAGACGTTATGGAAATCGATGCCGCTTCTAATACGGGAGTTGATAATGTGCGCGAAAATATTATTAGTTTTTCAAGATTAACGCCAGTAAATTCAAAGTATAAGGTTTTTATTATTGATGAAGTTCACATGCTTTCGATTTCGGCTTTTAACGCGCTCTTGAAAATAATCGAAGAACCGCCGACTTATGTTATTTTTATTTTATGTACAACAGAAATTCAAAAAGTTCCCGCGACAATTATTTCTCGTTGCGAACGTTTTGATTTTAAACGTATTGGCATTAGCGATATTGTAAAAAAATTATCATTAATATCTTCTAAAGAAAATATAGAAATAGATTCTGAAGTTTTAGAAGCGGTTGCTCGTCGCAGTGGTGGTCATTTACGCGATGCGGAAAGTCTCCTTGGACAAATATTTTCTCTTGGCAGTAAAAAAATAAATCTAGAAGAAGCAGAATTAATAATCCCCCATTATAATAGTAATGAAGCGATTGAATTATTAGACTATTTAAGCAAAAAAGATGCTGCTAAAGCGGTGGTTTTAATAAATAAACTAGCTGACACCGGAGTTAATTTGAAAAATTTTACCGGCGAATTGATTGCCTTGCTTAGAAAGATAATGCTTAATAAAGTAAATCCGAGCTTAATCGATAATCTTGGTTTAAATCTTGGTGAAAGTTTAGAAATGAAAATTGAGTCTGTGTCGGGGAATATTTCCTGGGAACAATTAATGTTTTTTACCAAACGTTTTCTTGAGGCTTATAATGACAATAAAAACACTTTAATATCCCAATTGCCTTTAGAATTAGCGGTTATCGATATTTGTTATAGCGCTAATCAATCCCTATCATCCTCTTTGGTTAGCGGTAATACTCCAGTATCTTTAAATTCAAAAACTGCGCCAATTCAGAAAACAATCGAACCGATTAAAAAAAATATTGAGCCGATAAAAAATGAAACGATTAAAAAAGAAACTGCGCCGATAGATATGGAAAAAGTTGGTATAAAAAAATTTAGCGATGAAATAATTAATTTAAATCAGACAGAGGTTTTGGAAAAATGGCCGGAATTTTTAATCAAGATAAAAAAATATAATCATTCTTTATCATTTGTTTTACAGAATTGCCAACCACAGGGAATAAACAATAGTCAGCTCCGTTTAGTTTTTAAATATAAGTTTCATCATGATCGAATAAATGATTCTGCCATAAAAACAATTGTTGAAACTACTTTAGCGGAAGTTTACGGAGCTATGCTTTCTTTAAATTTAGTAATTGATGAAAATTTAGAAATGAAGCACGAAGAAATAAAAATAGAAGAAACAGAGGAAAAACCGTTAATCAAGTTGAATGAAATAACTGAAAAATCGACTAATCAAGAAGATGGAAAATCACTTAGTAATTTATTAAAAACTTTTGGTGGGGAAGTAATTAATTAGTAACCCGTTTATAAGCGGATAAAAAT
>CAYIZF010000053.1:0-4221 GCA_964367825.1 uncultured Gammaproteobacteria bacterium
GAGTTTATTTTTGTTGGCGATATAATGCTTTCCCGCTATATCGGTGAGATGATGGCCAAGCGCCAGGATTATGACTTCCCTTTTCAAAAAATAAACAAAGACTTGGCTGGTGCTGATTTTCTATTTGGGAATTTGGAAACTCCAGTTTCTATTAATGGAAAATCTACCGGCAGTCTTTACCCTTTTCGGTCCGACCCAAAGGTTTTGTCTGGACTAAAAAATGCCGGTTTCAAAATGGTTTCTGTGGCCAACAATCATGCTTTTGATTATAGCCTAGAAGCCTTTAAAGACACGCTGAGCAATTTAAAAGCAGTTGGACTAACTTATACCGGTGGCGGAGATAACTTTCAGGAGACCCACTCAGGGGCTTATCAGGAAATAAACGGAATTAAAGTTATTGTTCTCGCCTACACCGACCTTCTACCACAAAATAGAGCGGCAACTGACAACCAGGCGGGCATCGCCTATTTGGATGAAAATCAAATGGTGAAAGATATTAAAGCGGCTAAAGAAAAAGCGGACTTGGTAATCGCTACGTTTCACTGGGGCCAAGAATATCAGACAAAATCCAACACTCACCAACAAAAAATCGCCGCCAAAGCAGTTGAAGCTGGCGCCGATTTAATAGTTGGCCATCATCCGCACGTCGCCCAAGAAGTGGCTGAGATTAATGGCGTGCCTGTGGCTTATAGTCTTGGAAACTTTGTTTTTGACCAAAATTTTTCTCCAGAAACCAACACCGGATTGATATTGAAAGTTAAAATAGAAAATAAAAAAATAATAAAAATAGAGCCGGAAACAATTAGATTTACTAAAAATTTCCAGCCTTATTTGGCGAAATAAAAAAACCATCTACGGATAGATGGTTTGGATTTATTACTTGTTGATTGCTTTTATAGCTTCATCAACTACTTCTCGCATAGAATAAAAGATTTTTATGTCTTGAATTTCGGTATTAATCTCATATTCAATAGTACTCCACTGTGGGAAATGACCATCCGTTCCAATTATTAAATTGATATCGGGATCAATTGCTTTTCTGGCAATCCATTCTCCTAATTCAAGCATCGTAATATGAGCATAAATCTTGTTCTCGTCTTCTTTTTTCAACTTTTCTCCTGGCAACCAGAAAATAATACATCCCTTTTCTCTTGCGGCAAAATTTAAATAATACTGTTCCCAAGCTCTACGTCTTGAAAATATTTTACAAGGACGGCAACCAAATTTATTGGCATTTGGAACTCTTATATGTGCATTATTAGCAATGTCTTTTTTGAGTTGTTCTATATTTTCCTCTGGCGAAGCAATAAATACTTTTTTATTTTTTTCTAAAAAAATATTTATCATTTCTTCTCGCCATTCGGGAGCATTTTTAATTGGTCCAGCCAAAAAGATAACTGGACTGTCTGGAATGGTTTTTTTAAAATTCATGTAATTAACTTTTGTTTCCATTTCTACTTGTTTTTTTGATTGTTGTTAATATACTTTTTTATTATAAGATAAAATTAGCACTAAATTTCATATTTTGTCAATATCGGCGGTTTTGATAATAAAAAACCACCGAGTTTTATAAAACATTGGATTAGTTCCAATACGTAGAAAGCTTTACGCTTTCTGTTCCGTTCGCTCGCCACTACTGGGAACTGTTTTATAAAACTGGTGGGACCTAATTCGCGTCCATTCTCTTATTGAGAATAAGTAGTGAGACGGTCGGCTCTCACTACGAATGATTAGATATTAGGATTTTGTTGGGGGAATGTCAAGAGTTTTTGTAATAAAAATCTATTTTTTTATTTCCACTCCTCAACCAGCTTTAAATATTTTTGCTGAACTTCACATTTTTTAACAAGCACGCCCTGATAAGCGGAATCATTAGTGTTTATCAGTATTTTATTTGCCGCATTTTCGGTAAAATACCAACCAAATATTGGGCTTGGACCAGAAACAGCTTTGCTTGCTTCTTGCTCAAAATCACAAGGATTTTTGGACTCGCTAATCATCTTACTAAAAAAATCGAAACGTTCTTTGATGCTTTTGTTTGGTTTAAAGTAAAATTTATTTTTTGAAGCAATGTGAGAGATTCCATTTTTACTAACCAAATATTCAAATTTCCAAGAAGAACCATCATCACTAAAATTATAATTTAATAATTTATTTCTATACTCCGCATATTCTTTGGTGTCGGCATCAACATTTAGAATTATTTTCTCCAAGGTATCAAGAGCGGATTTTTCCATAGAGAGGCCGACCAAATAAGTGATGAGATTGGTTTGTGATTTCTCAATCGCATCGCCAACCACCATTACCTTCATTACTTCAGACAAAGCTTCTTTGTTTCTTCCCTGTTTGGCAAGAGAAATTGCTTGAATACATTTTAATTGGGCAATCTGGCGCCAAGGATTCACAGCAATAACTTCTTGCGACATATCTTTTGGATCAGCAGTGGCTGGTGACTGAAATTTTCCTTTTTCAGCAGCATCATCAAAATATTGCAGAGCTAATTGATTGTCACTTAACAAAATTTTAACCTGATTATCATCCCAGGTATCGCTGACAAGAAAATCGCCAGGTAAATTTTTTCCTGCGGGAATATTTTTTAAATCAATTAGCCCCTGATGCTTTTCGGTGTCATAAAGTTTGTTTAAATTATAAAAAGAATTTTCTTCTTGATTTATAGCCACCACAGGCATACTAAGTGATGAGTCATTAATCGCGGGAATATCTTTACCCCAAAAAGCACTCAGGGCGGCCGGAATGATTATTTTGATTAAAAAAATTACCGCCACCACTAAAGCTAATATTATTAACAATAATTTAGCGATTTTTATTTTATTTTTAGACATAGATTAATATTTTTATGCCACAAAGCTCAACTAATTATAAATTTATTCTTGTTCGGATATTATTTCCTGTAATTGTTGAGTGTAACTGTCTTGAAATTTATCAATAACCTCCTTGGCCTTGTCTCCATCAACTAATCCAAATTTCCCTTGTTCGGCTTCGACGAAACTGACTTCCGTCTTTTCTGAATCAAAAGAAAAAATTTTAATTTTTTCTGGGGCCAAATCGGCTATAACTGGAACTGATTTGGATAGTTCATCCATTGATGCAAAAGCATACAAATAATTTTTCATTCTTTTTTCACCTTCAGATCCTTCAGATTCTTCAAATCCTTTTTCTTCTTCTTCATTATTAATAACTAAACGATCCAAAACACCATCGCTGTTAGCGTCAAAATAGGTATATTTCCCTTCTTCAATCGAAACGATAACAAAAGACTTGTCGTCGGCACAAATTATCTTTTTATCTCCTTTTTCAAGCCCCTTAACATTAACTCCATTTATAGTATGCTGAGCAGATTTGTCATTTTTTTCAGCAAGAGAAATAATTTTTTTCAATGCCATTCTAGCATCTTCTATTTTATTTTTTTCTGGCCCATCTTCATTTGAAACTGTTTTGGAATTAGCTTGAAGCGGACCACTCAATAACATTAAAAATGCGGCTATCTTCGCAGCGCTTTCTAAAGAAGATAAAGTTTTTTTTGTTCGACTTTCTTCTTTGTTTTTTTGAGGAAGAATGTTTTCTTTATTGAACATTTTTTCAAACATATATGTTATATTAATTTTATTATTATAATTATAGCATAAATTCACGCTAAAATATAAAAAAAGTCCATCTTTGGGGGATGGACTATGTTTTTTAAGTATTGTTCAGTGTCGGCTCTATTCGAAAGCTATATCAGCTTTTACTAACGGAGGATAACCTAGAACAGGTATTCCCAATTCTTCTCTCTCTTTATTACTTTTTATCTTTCTTACTGTGTCTTTTGGACGAATTGGTTTTCCGCCAAAAACTTCTGTAGAAACCAAGTAACGATTTTGGGTAATAATGTCTTCTACGATAGCGGAAGTTTTATCAATACTTATTACTGTCATTACACTATTTGGTAATGAGTTGGTGTATTTAAGCATTCTTCCTCCTTTATTTGAAATTCCCAAACTGTAGCCCAACAAAAGGCCGATAGTTGTAAACGCAATAATGAAAATGGTTGCTTCCATGATTTTTTTGTTTTTTTTGAAACAAACGACAGGTTAAGTCATAAATATTATTTATGAGTCTTCGTGTGGCTTGTTTCTGGTTTTTTAAAGAATTATTTAATTATGGCTACATAATAGCACCTTTTTATTATTATGTCAAGAGCATAAGAAAAACAGGCTTAAA
>CAYIZF010000054.1:0-4205 GCA_964367825.1 uncultured Gammaproteobacteria bacterium
ATATAAAGCTTAACGCTTGCTCCATTGTGGGGCCTTTCTGGCTTTGCGCAAACCCGGTTTCTTTCTTTCCACTTGTCTCGGATCACGAGTTAAGAAGTTATTAACTTTCAAAGCTTCTTTAGTTTCCGGGAAAAGAGCTAAAACAGCGCGAGAAATACCTAGGCGAACAGCATCAACTTGTCCCTTCTTTCCACCGCCAGAAACAATAATAGAAAAATTAAAATCGCGGAAATGTCCAGTAACTTTTAACGGTTGAATAATTAAACCAAAATCTTCTTTTGGAAAGTATTCACCAGCACGTTGGCCATTAATCATTATAATACCTTTTCCACCCTCATATAAGCGAACTTGAGCAACAGCTTGTTTACGACGACCGACAGCTTTTATATATTTTCCGGAAAAATCAGCGGTTTCGTTTTTTGCCCAATCCTTCTCTTCATCTAGATTGTCCAATTCGTTTATTTCAACGACATCGCCGTCCATCATCATTTCTTGTTTCTTTTTTTCGGCCATATTATTTAATAATTAATCTTTTTAACATATCGACACGAAGTTTTGTGTCTGGAAGCATTTCGCGAACCGCGCGATATAAAACATCACCAGGGTTAGTTGCGAAAACATCACCTAATTTTTTACTCTTTAAACCGCCTAAATATCCAGAATAATGGTGGTATTGTTTTTGATCAAGTTTCTTGCCGGTAAATTTCATTTTAGAAACATTCTTTACTTCAACAATATCGCCCAAATCTAAATAAGCCTGATATTCCGGTTTGTTCTTCCCTCTTAAAAGAGTTGATATTTTAGTAGCCAAGCGACCAACGGTTAAATCGGTAGCGTCTAATTGATGTAATTTTCTTTCGATATTTTTCATATTATTATACTAATTCAATCTGCACCATTTCGGCGCCATCGCCGGCGCGAACGCCTAATTTAGTTGTACGAGTATATCCGCCTGGGCGTGTCTTATAACGAACGCCAAGAACTTCAATCGCTTTTTTAACAGCATTCTTCTGAAGAAGAACTTTTATTAAACCACGACGAGCGGCTAAATCTCCGGCTTTAGACGAAGTAATCATCTTTTCAACAAGAGGACGAACAGCTTGAGCCTTGGCTTTTGTGGTTTTAACTTTTTCGTATAAAAGAATACTTGAAGCTAAATTACGAAGCATCAATTCTCTTGGGCCTTTCTGGCGATCTAAAATTTTATTTTTGTTTCTGTGACGCATATCTGACTTGTTACTAATTATTTTTTAGTTTTCTTTTTTGTTTCTTTTGTTTCCTTTTTCTCTTTCTTTTCTTTTTTTTCAACAACTTCCTCTTCATCTTCTTCTTTAATTTCTTCAACTCCAGCCTCTTCTTTTACTTCTTCCTCTTCTTTCTCCTCAACCATTGCTCCGGGCAAAAGAGTGCTAAATTGATCAACTAAAATTTTTACTGCTTTATTAAAAGCTTCTTCAGGAGTAATAGTCCCGTCTGTTTTAACATCTAAAACTAATTTATCCCAATTAGTCATTTTACCAATACGGGTATTTTCAACACTTGAAGAAACAAGCGCAACCGGGGAAAACATCGAATCGATTTCGATATATCCAAGTTCACGATTTTCCTTTTTAGTTCCTTCCGGCATCTTATAGCCACGACCTTCCTTAACAACAATTTCCATATCAAGGCTGCCATTTTCATCGGTTATATTAGCGATAACTAATTCTGGATTAACTATTTCTACCTGACTATTTTTAGCAATATCACCAGCAGTAACAGTTTTCTTGCCTTTTATTTTTAATTCCAAACGGACTTCTTCTTCGGTAAATATTTTTAAACGCAATTGTTTTAAATTCAAAATAATTTCCAAGACGTCTTCTTTGATGTTCGGCAAAGCCATAAATTCATGGCTAGCGCCTTTAATCTTAACGCCGATTACGGCCGCACCCGAAAGGGATGATAATAATACTCGGCGTAAAGAATTTCCCAAAGTCATACCATAACCCGGGAATAAAGGTTCAACAGTAATGAGTCCTTCATTCGGATTGCCACCCGTTTTAAAATCAATTTTTTTAGGTAAAGCAATGTTTTGCATATGTTTTTTTTATTTTGAGTAATACTCAATAATCATTGGAACGTTAATGTTTTGTGGTAAATCCGTATCTTTTGGTTCATGAAGAACCTTGGCACTTAAATCTTTATTATCAAAATTTAACCAACTTGGTCTTTCAGCTTTCTTCATCTTCTCTTCAACTCCTTTGAAGAAGCGGTTTGATTGGCTGCTCTTTTTGATTTTTATTACTTGTCCTTCTTTAACAATTAAAGATGGAACACTTGCCTTGCGACCATCAATCGCAAAATGGCCATGAGTTACCATTTGTCTAGCTTGAGCGCGTGACGAAGCAAGACCAAGACGATAAATAACATTATCTAAACGCATTTCCAGCAACTTTAAGAAATTCTTACCGGCATCGCCTTTCTTTCTTGAAGCCTTCAAATAAGTTAAATGGAATTGTTTTTCAAGCAAACCATAATATTTTTTAGCTTTTTGTTTTTCTTGCAATTGCAAACCATAACCGCTCAAACGTTTATGACCTTTAGGGCCATGAAAA
Source organism: uncultured Gammaproteobacteria bacterium (assembly GCA_964367825.1). Taxonomy (GTDB): domain Bacteria; phylum Patescibacteriota; class Patescibacteriia; order Patescibacteriales; family UBA12465; genus UBA12465. The sequence continues at coordinate 2,595 of CAYIZF010000054.1, forward strand.
CCAGGAGCATAGTTACGTTTAATCATCGCGCATTTCGGACTAGCACAACGGTCTCCTTTTAAGAATAATTTCTCGCCGATACGTCGGCATTGTTTGCATTTGCTATCAATATTTCTTCCCATATTATATGTTATTATTAAACTCGACGTGGTTTCTTAGGACGGCAACCATTATGAGGAACTGGAGTCATGTCTTTAATAGCGCTAACTTCTAGGCCGTTAGCATTTAAAGCGCGAATAGCCGATTCTCGACCAGTACCGACACCGGAAACAAATACGCTTACTTCTTGTAAGCCATATTCTTCTTTTGCTTTTTGTGAAGCAATCTTAGTAATAATCTGAGCAGCATAAGGGGTTGCTTTTTTGGCGCCCTTAAAACCAGCCAAACCAGCGCTAGCCCAAGATAAAACATCTCCATTAGCGTCAGTCAATGTAATCATTGTATTATTATAAGTTGCCTGGATATAAGCACGGCCAACCTTAACAATCCTAGCGACTTTCTTTTTCTTTTTCTTGATTAATTTCTTCTTCGCTCTAGCTTGCTTATTTTTTTCCAATTTTTGTTTTATTTCTTCCGGCAATTCTTCGTCATTAGAATCAAAAGAAAAACCTTCGGTTTCTTTCTCTTCCTTTTCTTCTTTAACTTCAGCCTTAAGCTCAGGAACGTTTTTTATTTCCTTTGCTTCTTCGCTTATTGCCTCTTTTTTTACTTCTTCAGACATATTTTAATGCTAATAAATGATTATGGATTAGGTTTTTTGCAACCCAGCTTTAGATTTACCGCTACCCATAGTAACGCGTTTATTTCCGCGAACCGTTCGGCTATTGGTCTTTGTTCTTTGACCTCTGACCGGTAAATGTTTAGCGTGACGAGAACCGCGATAGCAATTTATCTCACGTAAACGTTTAATATTGGTTTGGACTTCACGACGCAAATCACCTTCAACGGTATATTTCTTTTCAATAATTTCGCGTAAACGATTTGTTTCGTCCTCTTTCAAATCTTTAACTCTTACATCTTTGTCGACTTTAGCTTCGGCTAAAATCTTGCTCGATCTTGTTTGACCGATTCCGTGGATATAGGTTAAAGCGATTTCTACTCTTTTTTCATTGGGAATATTAACTCCCGCAATTCTTACTGCCATAATATTAAAAAATTACCCTTGTCTTTGTTTATGTTTAGGGTTTTTGCAAATTACATGGACGCGACCTTTTCGTCTAACAATCTTGCAATCTTTACAGATTTTTTTAGCACTAGCTCTTACCTTCATATTTGAAATCTAAATTTATAATCTTTATATCTTAATTTATTCGAAACAAATTACATGCGATAGATAATCCGTCCTTTAGTTAAATCATAGGGACTGATTTGCATTTTTACTTTATCTCCGGGCAAAAGACGAATTTTATTCATTCTCATTTTTCCGGATAAGTGAGCTAATAACTCATGGCCATTCTCTAACTTTATCTTAAAATTAGCAGCTGGCATAAGTTCCAACACTTCTCCCTGCATCTCAATAAAATCCTTGGCATTAAGGGTTGAAGAACTGTCACTTGTATTTTCTCTATCTTTTGACATTAACACAAAAAAATTTGATAAAGACTTTTTATT
>CAYIZF010000055.1:0-4163 GCA_964367825.1 uncultured Gammaproteobacteria bacterium
AAAGAAAGAAGTAAAGCGTTCGATTAAATTAGTTAAAGTCGCCAGTCGCGCCAAGGAATCCGTAAAAGAAATTTTGCCGCCGGCCGAGGAAGTGATGAAAAAATTGATTGAAAAAGGACGTTTGCGCGGGTTTATAACCGAAACTGAACTTTTGTATTTATTCCCGGAAGTCGAAGAGTATGTTTATGACTTCGATGTCTTTTTAGGTGAATTGCAAAAAAATGGCATCCGTATCGCCGAGGATTCCGGTCGAATTTTAGACATGGCCGAAAAGAAAGCGAATGAACCGGCTTTAACTGGTAAAGCGTTAGCGCATCAGAATGCGATGAATGTTGATTTATCAAAATTAAGCGCCGATTCTATTCAGATGTATCTTAAAGAAATCGGTAAAGTCGCTTTATTAACCGGTGAAGAGGAAGTTGAACTCGCGAAGAGAAAAGAAAAAGGTGATAAGGAAGCGGAAAAGAGAATTATTGAAGCTAACTTACGCTTAGTCGTTTCAATCGCGAAAAAATTTGCCGGCGCGAAAGGGATGAGCCTTTTGGATCTAATCCAAGAAGGCAATATCGGTCTATTTAGAGCGGTTGAAAAATTTGAATATCGTAAAGGTTATAAATTTTCTACTTATGCGACTTGGTGGATTCGCCAAGCGATTACTCGCGCGCTCGCCGATCAATCTCGCACAATTCGTATTCCGGTTCATATGGTTGAAACCATTAATAAATTTCAACAGGTGCAGCGAAATTTAATTCAGGAACTGGGACGTGAACCACTCGCCGATGAAATTGCCGCGGAAATGGGAGAAGATTTAGAGAAAGTTAGATATATTATGAAGATTTCTCAGGATACTATTTCTCTAGAAACCACTATTGGCGACGATGAAGAGGATTCAACTCTTGAAGATTTTATCGAAGATGTAAAAAATGTTACCCCGGATCATGCGGCCGCTTTGCAATTATTAAAAGATTACGTAAAAAATATTGTCGCGCAATTATCACCGCGTGAACAAAAGATTTTAGAAATGCGTTTTGGTTTAGTTGACGGTGTCGCTCATACTCTTGAAGAAGTTGGACAAGAATTTGAAGTTACTCGTGAACGTATCCGCCAAATCGAATCAAAGGCTTTAGAAAAAATACGTAAGTTCAAAGGATTGGAGAAATTAAGAGATTATTAGAAATTTATTTTTTAAATTAAATATATGATGGAATCTTTTTTTAATCGTATTTTGTCAAAGGAAACTCAGTCAAAAAAGGAAGAAACACCTTTAAAAGAGGAAAAAGCACCTTTAAAAAAGGGAGAAACATATCCAATAAGAGAGATAACAATAGAAGAATGGTCATCGGAAAATGAAGGGCGGATATCAAAAATGAATGAGATGCCATCAAGAAAAAAAGACGAAAAAGATGTTTTGGATAGGATAATAAAAACAGCAAAAAATGCGGTGAATTTTTCTGGTATGCTTACTTTATTAAGCCTGCCACTTTCTGCTCGTGCTCAAGAAGCGGGTAATATTGAAGCCAAACAATATACAATAGAGGAAACACGCGCTAATTTAGAAACAGTGAAGGGAGTAGTTAGAGCTAATAGTGATTTTGAAGTAAGAAAAATAAATGGTAATGCAGTTGATTCACGTGTTTTTCCGGGAGGCACTGAAGTAATTTGTTCTAAAGATGGTGGCTATGTAATTATGTCTCTTAATGACGGAGTTATTACTTTAGTTGATATTAATGGTGATGGAGATGTTGATCGTTTTTTAGTTAATAGAGATATTACTACCAGCACCGACTACCAGGATGCTAATAATAAGGAACAAAGATCTAAAAATTTAAGACATGTTTTTACTCCGCTTGAAAACGATATTAAAGCTTTTGGAAAGGAAAAAACAATGGAAAGTGTTTTTGGGGATAAAGGATCAGAAATTGATAAAATGTTAATACTGGATATTATTAGTCCAGAAGAAGCTAAGGCGTTTAATACGGAGACAGGGGAAGTTTTGGATTCATCGAATGGGTCGTCTGAAAATATTGAAAAAATGACTAAACAGTGTCAAGAGATATACGCTAATACAGTAGCTGATATAGTTAATACGGCCGAATTAGAGAGTTTAGCTCAATTAAAATAAAAAGAATAAAGACCACTAAATCATAGAAATAGAAAAGGCGTTAGTTTTTAAGCTAGCGCCTTTTATTTTTTGTTAAGCCGTTTTTAGTCGGCTGATTATTCCTTTATCTAGTGATTGTAAATTTTTTATCACCGCATCGTTTCCGCCTCCAATAAAATTATTAGCGAACAAACTTAATAGAATGCCTCTATTAAATTCATCTATTTTTTTGTTCGAGGCATTATCATACTCTTTTATAAAGTCCTCCGACTCAAATAAAATTTTGAAGATTTTTTCCCATTTTTTCATATCTTCTTTTGAGCATCTAGGAATCTCTGATAGAGTGGTTGTTAAAAAATTTGAAGTTATTTCTTCTAACTCTTTGAGCCCTGCGTCCGAAACTACGTCAGAACAATTAGCTATTTGGAGAAGAAAAAACCCCTTTATTTTTAACATGGGATTTTCCCAGTTTTGAGTAATAGCCTCAATATCTTCTCGAAAGAAAAACATTGGAGCCATTTCATACATTGGAATCTTCTTTTCCATAGCCATAAAGACTGTTTCTTCCCACAGTGCTCCATTCTCAGAAGTAGAAAATTTTTCTATTCTGTCTTCTAAATCTCTTTTTCTCATTATTATTGGTTTAAATTGTTAAAGGATTCAATAAATATATAACTTATAGAGAAATTTGTCAATAGTAGGAAAACGGCCGAATTTATTCGCTTTTTTGCTCGGTAGTCGGTTTTTCAACTAGATAAGGCTGGAAACTATTAGTGAATTTTATCTTTTCCGGTTCAACTTTAGTGATTTTTTTATCCTTAATCTCCACTTTTAAAATCAAAGCATTTTTTGTGTCAGCCGAAAAATTTTGGTCGAAGATAAAATTACCTAAGCTATAAGCGACCGTTACGCCATCTATCTCGCTAATTTCTTGAGCGACGTGCGGATGATGACCGACAATTAAATCCGCGCCCGCCTTAACTGCGGCTGCCGCAATTTTTTGTTGATGGGCGTTTGATTTAGTTTGATATTCTTGACCCCAATGGACAGACACAATAACTAAATCCGACTTAGCTTTCGCGGCCTTAATATCTTTGACCATTTGCGCTTCATCAAGATAGGCAAAGCCAGCCTGATTGTCGGTCGCGGCTGCGCTTTTGGGCAATAAATCGGTATAAGCCAAGAAAGTGGTTTTAACGCCGTTTATATCCATTACCGCGCCATCATGGGCTTCATTAAAGTCATTACCACCGCCAGTATAAGCAATTCCGGCCGTTTTTAAATTAACTAAGGTATCGGTAAAAGCTCCTAGTTTATAATCAAAAGCATGATTGTTCGCGACTGATACAACTTTGAAACCGGCATTTTTTAATCCTAATAAAACGAGCGGGTCGGCACGAAAAGAATAAAGCGTATGGGCCGATTCACCTTTAGTAGACACTGGTGTTTCTAAATTGCCAAAAACTAAATCAGCGCCAGCTAAATCATCTTTAATTTTTTCATAAGGGAAATCATAGTTTTGCTTTTTCGCCATGAGGTCACCGATATGGCGCGACAGCATCACATCGCCGACAAAAATAAAATTGGCGTTGCCGGAAGGCTCAAGAGAGGTGGATGAGGCGACAGTAGTAATGGGTTCGTTTGATTGCTTATTACTCTGATACGCGACCGCCAAATAACTAGTTGATGAAGTAACGTGTTCGGTTGTATAATCTTGAGAATTTTTATGTTCCAAAATAACCGGGCTGGTCTTAAAAAAATATTTCTGCAGACTAGCTTGAATATATAAAGCCGCTCGTGAATCAAGATTAGCCGGTTGGCCGAGGTCTAAAACATTAGCAGTCTCTCCACTATTAATTACTTTAATCGATTCCGTATCTTCTGTGGCTGCTTGCGCGGGAGCAAGATAATGAGAAAAATCCGTGCTTTGGATAATTAAAGAATTCGGCGCGAGATTTTTTTCTAAAATTGCGATTACTTGATCAAGTTTGTCTTTTGAAGTTGTCGGCTTAAAAGTAATGGCAATAATTTTCGTTGAGGGAAAATAATATTTAATGAAGGG
>CAYIZF010000056.1:0-4093 GCA_964367825.1 uncultured Gammaproteobacteria bacterium
TAAATTTTCACTGGCAGAAATTAAATTTTTATAATGACTGGCGGTATGTAAACGAAAAGCATCGCGCTCGCCGGTTAAAGACATTAAGCGCCAAAATTCTGGAAAATCTTTTATGGTCCCCGCAATTATTTCCACGCCCTTTTTCTCGGCTAAACGAATATTATAACGGGTTTTCTGACCCATTTCTTTCAGTAGTTCCTCTTCGCTTTTTCCTAAATCAAGAAATAAAGTTTTTTTCGGTTGCAGGTCGACGCTCTTTTTCAGATTAGTTTTTATTTTTTCATCGCTCGGTAGTTCTTCCGGTTCTAAACGAAAAAAGACGGCATCTGATTTTTTCTTTTTTAATTCATTAAGTAAAAAATTAATCGCCTTTCCTTCGCCTCTCGGACCGCGCGGTGCATACCAATAGCAAAATGATCCGAATAATGGCTTTTTGATAATCAGCGCATCTGCTAAAATTTTACCTCCCTCTTTTACACCCCAACGCTCAATATTTTCTCCGCCTTTGGTATTTAATTTCTCCCAAAAAACCGATTGCAAAAACTCGCCGCCGGCTAGCGCGTCTATTTCTTTTTTATTCTTTTGTCCGTCTAATTTAATTAATTCCATAATTATTATTATATCATAAAACCGGTATTAAACCATAAAAAAACCTGCTTAAAGCGCAACAAAAAAGAACCCCAAAAAAAGAGTTCTTTTTAATATAACCTTATGGAAACAAAATTAATATGCCATGGGCTGAGAAGTAATACCGGCTGGAGTAGCAATATTTTCGCCAGCTTTAACACCACCGGTTGCACTACCCAAACAATATTTTAAAGTATAGGAGGCCCCACTTACATCTTGTGTATATCTATAAGGATTAGTAGTATCAATGCAAGTTCCATCAAACGGAGTCGGGGCGGTTGGCACAATCGCTAAATAAGGATTGGTCGAAGAACCAATAGTACCACCCGCAACAACATCAGCATCTTCGGGATACTCATTATTATCATTATAATACATTTCCAAAGCGGTTTGAATCTGTTTTATATCCGCGATACGACGAGCGTCACGAGAACGAGCACGCGCCTGGTTTAAGGCGACGATTGATAAAGTCGATAGTAAGCCAATAATAGCGATAACTACCAACAATTCAATTAATGTAAAACCTTGTTTAGCTTTTTTCATACAAAGAGAAAATAAAAAAAATTTTTATATAAATAACATATTAATCCTAACACTGAAATTATAACATACCTTTAAAAACGGCACAATAGTTTCTGATATTAATCTAAGAACTAAATCGCATTAGCCATATTATACATCGGCAGAAGAACTGCCGCGACCATTATGCCAACGCCGATACCCATAATAACCATAATCATCGGTTCCATTAATTTACTTAAATTATCGAGCATATTTGATGATTCACGGGTATAAAAATCGGTAATTCGATCTAAAACCGAGTCTATTTTACCTGTTTTTTCACCGACCGAAATCATCTGCGGAACCATGCTCGGCACATAACTACTATTTTCCATTACTAACGATAAAGGATTACCATCATTAATAGATTCTAGGGTTTCTAAAATAAGTTCACGATAAATAGTATTGCCGACAACCTCGGCGACAATTTCTAAGGAACGAGTAATCGTCACACCGCCTTTTAATAAAGTCGATAAGGAGCGCGTAAAACGCATCAAATAAATATATTTAAATAACTTACCAAAAACCGGCAAACGTAATTTTAAAATATCAATATTGCGCCTCCCTCCATATGTTTTTATATAAAGACGTAATAGAATAAATAAGCCGATTGCGACAAAAATTAAAACGATAATATATTTTTTAAGAAAATCAGAAATAGCCATAACCGCTCTAGTCGACCAAGGAAGTTCCATTCCGGAATCGGCAAAACTCGAAGTCAAAGAAGGAATAATATAAATCATTAAAACAATGGCTACGCAGATTAAAGCGATAGTAATAAAAACCGGATAAATCATCGCGCCTTTTATCTTCGAAGTCATGTCATAATTCTTCTCTGTTTCATCAGCCAGATAATTTAAAACTTCATCTAATTTACCGGAAGATTCTCCGGAACGGACAATGTTAACAAAAAAATCGGAAAAGATTTTCGGCCGTTTAGCAAACGAATCGGACAAGAAAGAACCGCTATCGACTTCGAAAGCGATTTCCGACAGCATATTCTTAAATGAAATATTATTGGTTTGTTCGACTAAAATCAAAAGAGATTCTACAACCGGCACGTTCGCGGAAATCATGACTGAAAACTGACGAGAAAAAACCACTAAATCTTTTGTCTTAATCGGAGAAAGAAATAATGTCATTTTCCCTTCAAAAGTATCGGTAATATCTATTAACGATAAAGGATTTAATTCTTTCTTGCGTAATTTAGTCGACACTTCCCCGTCGCTTAAACCGACAATAGTCCCGCGCTTTGTTTTTCCGTTTGCATCTTCAGCTGTGTATTTAAAAATTGGCATATTTAATCGGCGATTTATTAACTTTCAATAACTCTTAATATTTCTTCCATCGTGGTCAGCCCTTGAAGAACTTTAATGATTCCATCCTGCTTTAAAGTTATAAAGTCTTCATTCTTCTTAACGGCATCAATATTTAAATTTTTATCATTATTATTAACCATTGTACTTAAAGAATCGTTCATTTCAATAACTTCCGAAATAGCGACACGGCTCGAATAACCGGTATTTTCACAACGCGGACAGCCGACCGCTTTATAAATCTTATATTTTTGTAAAATCTCTTCCGGCGTTGTCGACTCCGGCAATTCTTCTTTAAGCACATTCGGCGGTACCTGTTTCATCTCATTAATTATTTCTTCATTGGCATCGCTCGATAATTCAACCGGCTGTTTACAATGAGGACATAAACGGCGTGCCAAACGTTGGGCAACGATTGTTTTTAAAGTCGAAGATAACAAGAAACGTTCAATTTTCATATCCAATAGACGGAAAATCGCTCCCAGGGCATCATTGGTATGTAAAGTAGAAATAACTAAGTGTCCGGTTAACGAAGCTTGGATAGATAATTCGGCTGTTTCTTCATCACGAATTTCTCCGACCATAATAATATTCGGGTCTTGGCGCAAAAGAGAACGCAAGCCACTCGCGAAAGAGAAGCCAATTTTCGGTCTAATCTGTGATTGATTAATTCCTTTTAATTCGTATTCGATAGGATCTTCAAGAGTTGAAATATTAACACCTTCTTGGTTAAGAATATTTAAGACCGCATACAAGGTCGTTGTTTTACCGCTACCGGTAGGACCGGTAACCAAGAAAATGCCGCTCGTTTTTTTAATTCCCTCTTCCATCCGGCGCAGAGCTAATTTACTAAAGCCTAAGCCTTCAAGCGTCGGAGCGCCGCGAGAAGTATCTAAAATTCTCATAACAACTTTCTCCGAACTAACCAAGGGTAAAGTGGAAACACGAAAATCAACTTCATGATTATCAACTAAAAGGCGAATACGTCCGTCCTGCGGCACGCGCGTTTCATCAAGTTTTAATTTAGCCAAAACTTTAATACGCGCGATAATCGCGTTATGGATGCTTTTCGGTAAAGTCAAAGAAGTGTGTAAAATACCGTCGATACGATAACGAACGCGGCTTTCTTTAGCAAAAGGCTCAATATGAATATCAGAAGCGCGCGCTTCAACAGCGTGACGAATAATTACGGAAACAATACGGGAAACCGGCGCACTATTAATGTCTTCTTCGGAAACGCCTTCCGTTTCCGTCTTAACCGCAATAATATCTTCCCCTTCTTCTTTCGCTTTAACTTCCAAGGCGCTAGAAATTTCTTCCTCCAGTTTCTGATATTGCTTAAATATTTTTTGGTAACTGGAATTAGAAATTAAATAATATTGGACCGTAAGCTTTTCATCGGCCGCTAAGAAATTAACCGCCTCCATCGAACGAATATTCGGTTCGATTAAGCCGATTTTTATCGTTTTATTTTCCCGCCCGAAACAAACAATCTGATATGTTTTAGAAATTTCTTCCGGCAAAAAATTTAAAATATTTTCCGGAACTTCTTCACTTAAAAGACTATAATAAGGCAAACCGGCCATCTC
>CAYIZF010000057.1:0-2512 GCA_964367825.1 uncultured Gammaproteobacteria bacterium
ATTTTAAATAGATTATTTTAAATATTATTTAAATATATTAATAATTTTAACAAATTTAGCGACAATGAGCAATTAATGGGCAATTAATACTGTTTTTTTAACGGCGCTTTTATTTTTTCCGTCAAGACAACAAGCTGTTCAAGTTCTTGAATATTTAAATCATCAAAGGACTGCGCCATCTTATTAAAACACTCCTCTTTAAAGCAATCGAATTTCTTCATCGCTCTCTTTGTCAAACCGATGTTAACGCTTCTCCTGTCAGTATTATTTTCCGTGCGCTCAACCAATCCGTTTTTAACTAAGCCATCGATAAACTGTGTAACCGCGCCGGGAGTAACATGTAAAAACTCGACAATCTCCTTAGCGGAAGCGACACCTTTTTTTTCATTAAGAAAAAAGACAATCATCATCTGCTGCCTGGTTAAAACTAAATTGCCGAAAGGAAATTTTTGGTCTTTATGCGCATCGCGAAAAACTTGAGTAAAATTCTCAATCAAATTTCTTACTAATTTTACTCTATTATACTCCATATTTTATTCATGATTTAAAGCTTCTATTGGATCAAGCTTAGACGCATTAACCGCCGGAAAAACACCAAAACCGATACCGATAAGCGCCGAAACGCCGAAACCGATAGCAATAGCATAGAAAGGAATAATAAATGTCCAATCTAAACCATAAGCGATAGCGATAGCCGTTAATATCCAAGTTAATAAGACGCCGAATAATATACCAATTGCTCCACCGAGCAAAGTAACTAAAACCGATTCAATTAAAAACTCCAGTAAAATATCGCATCTCTTGGCGCCAAGTGCTTTTTTAAGACCGATTTCCGCCGTTCTTTCCGTAACGACAACATACATAACATTCATAATCCCAACTCCACCAACAACCAAAGAAATGGCAGCAATAGCGATAAGTAAAATCGTTATGCTGTTAAAAATAGTGTTAAAAATATCCATGACTTGCGCTTGAGTCATTACTTCAAAATCATCTTTTGCCGGGTCGGTGATATTATGATTATAACGAATAGCATTGCTGATATCAGCCGCTACCGCGTCGCTGAAATCAATATCGGCAATTTGCACAACCGCCTCGACAAGATAATTTATACCCAGCATTTTTTTCTGAGCCGTATTTAAAGGAATAAACAAATAATCATCATTGCCGCCACCCAAACCGCTTGAAGGATTATAAACGCCGATAACTTGAAAATTTAATGAACCGATACGAAGCAACTTACCTATCGGTTCGTCTTGCTTAAATAATTCCGTGGCAATCTTATTACCTAAAATAACCACTTGCGCGCCACCGTTATTTTCCTCTTCGGTAAAAGATCGTCCGGATTTAAAAGTGCTCTGATCAATGTTAAACATTGAAGCTGAAACGCCGACATAAGCGACACTTTTTTGATTATTTCGATATCCGGCGGTCGCCTGCCCGATTACCATTCCATAAGCGTCGACGACATTCGGCACTCTTTTTATACTATCTAAATCGCGCTGATTAAAGGATGTAATTACTATACCGGAATTGGCTGCATTCTGATGATTGGCGGCAATATTTTTACTACTGGACGGAACTTTTGTTTGAACGTATAAAGTATTTGTGCCGTAAGAGGCAACTTGATCGTCGATTAAACGGCGAAAACCGGCGCCGGCCGATAAGACTAAAATTACCGTCGCGATACCAATCATAATTCCGAGCGTCGTTAGTATCGTGCGCGCTTTGTTAGAAAATAATGCTCTTAAAGCTTGTTTAAATGATTTATACATAATTATTCGTAGCGCAAAGCGTTAATCGGATCGAGTTTAGAAGCTTTAATAGCCGGAAAAAGACCGAAAATTATTCCCGTTAAAACCGAAACACCAACCGAAATAACAACTGAAAACAAAGAAATAATAAACGACCAATCATAACCGAGATAACTCATTACTAAAGATATAAGGTAGGAAATCAAAACACCAAAAACAATACCGACAAATCCGCCTAAACTGGTAAGCAAAACCGCTTCTAATAAAAATTGGTTTCTAACCGCTTTATTGGTCGCGCCAACCGCTTTGCGCAAACCGATTTCCCGCGTTCTTTCCGCGACAGTCATCATCATTATATTTAAAATACCAATTCCACCAACTACTAAAGAAATTGCCGCCATGGCCGCTAAAAATAAACTGAGAGCGTCGGTGATTGTTGAAACCATTTTTATCGCATCCGCTTGATTACGGATAGTAAAATCAATATCCACATCTTTTAATATATGATGCCGCTGTTTTAAAATAGAATTAATCGACGCGATAGCCGAATCGATATGCGCCGCATCATCAATCTTAACGGAAATAACTTGCAAATGATGTATCCCTAAAACCTGCTGTTGACCGATAAGTAAAGGCATAAAAACCGTATTGTCGGAATCTTGAAAAAAAGAACTGCCACGTTCGGCTATTACGCCGATAACTCGAAGCGGCACGCCGCCAGCCTTATCAGCCAACGCGCTCTTTACTTTAACTATTTG
>CAYIZF010000057.1:2612-4087 GCA_964367825.1 uncultured Gammaproteobacteria bacterium
ACGCCGGCGACACCGATAGTAATTCCTAGAATAGTTAAAAATGTCCGCCCTTTTCGAGCGAGTAAATTTTTGGTTACTAATTTTACAACCGAAAATGACTTCACAAATTTAAACTAAAAATTATTTGACTAAATCTCTATCCGCCTCCGCAATCGTCCGATTTTTAACCGGCTCGTCAGATAAAATACTCCCGTCTTTAATGCGAATAATTCTTTTCGCATGATTAGCAGTATCGGTTTCATGAGTAACTAAAATTATTGTTCGTCCTTCATTATTTAATTTTTGAAGTAGGAACATAACCGTATTCCCTGATTTAGAATCAAGGTTACCGGTCGGTTCATCGGCAAAAATTACCGCCGGATCGCAAACTAACGCGCGCGCGATAGCCACGCGCTGTTTTTCTCCGCCGGAAATCTGATTAGTGTAATAACGTAAACGATGAGATAGACCAACCGCTTCCAACGATTTTTTTGCCAACTCGTCGTGATTTTTTTTCTTGCTATAAATCAAAGGCAACTTAACATTATCCAAGACAGTTGTTCGAGTCAATAAATTAAAAGACTGAAAAACAAAACCGATTTCTTCATTGCGAAGACCGGCTAAATAATTATCGTCAAAATCATTTATATTTTTTCCCTTAAATTCATAAACACCGGAACTGGCGCGATCAAGAAAACTAAGAATGTGCATCAAAGTCGACTTCCCGCTTCCGGACGGTCCCATAATAGCCACAAATTCGCCTTGATCAATTTTAAAACTAATATCTTCTAAAACCGGAGTAACCATATCACCGGTAACATAATCCTTTTTAAGATTTTTTACATTTATCAAATTCATAAAAATATATTTAAGAGCAATAACCCGCTAATTTTTTATTTGATAAGAGTAACTATTTCTTGTCCGGCATTTACTCCCTCTAAAATTTCCACTAATCCGCCATCAGCTTGCAAACCGATTGATACCGGCGTTTGATGATATGTTTTAGTTATCGGATTATCAATTATACGGACAAAACGTTCGCCGTTTTGATTAATAATCGCGCTATTAGGAACAGCTAAAACATCGGCGCGAGAATCGACAAAGATAGTCATATTGACCGTCATGCCAGGTTTAATTTCGGAAACACTCGGTAAGCTTGCTTTAACTAAATAATTAACAACACCGGAAATAACGGTCGAAGCCGGATCAACGGTTAATATCTGTCCGGTAAAATGTTTATCCGGACCAAGAGCGTCAAAAGTATAATCAATCGTTTGACCGGCTTTTAAAGAAGCAACATTAGCCTCGCTAACATAAGATTCCGCGCGCAAAGCGTTAACATTCTGTAAAATAATAACCGGTTGCATAGCCGTCGCCTGCTGTCCGACTTTTGTATCAATTTTAGTAATCGTTCCGTCTGCCGGAGCCTTTAATATTGTATTATCAAAAGCGCTTTGAGCCGCTTCAACTGTACCTTGAGCGGATAAAAGTTGAGC
>CAYIZF010000058.1:0-4064 GCA_964367825.1 uncultured Gammaproteobacteria bacterium
GCAGGTGCAAATTCGTTTAAGAATTCGTTTTGCATTTATATAAGATAAAAAAATCAGAATTATTAAGTTTAGAAAGATTTGCCGAAAAGAAAGCGGATAATGTTATCGCGATGATTGCTTCACGGAAAGTTTTAGAACTTGATCAGTTTATTTATGGTCTTGGCATCCGTCATGTCGGCGAGGAAACTGCTCAGCTTTTAGCCGGAATGATTGCCGAAAAAAGACCGAAAAAAAATAATGAAATTATAATTGATGAATTAATTAAAATTTTTGCCGATTTTAATTTAGGCGAATTGGAAAATTTAGAGGATATTGGTCCGATTGTCTCGGCCAGTATTTATGATTTTTGGCATAATGAACATAGCCTCGAATTATTAGAAAAATTTAAGGAAAACGGCGTTTCTTTGAGCTTAAAAAAAATAAGCGCTTTGAATGCGGCGAGCGGCCAAAAAGCAAAATTAGCCGGTAAAAGTTTTGTTTTAACCGGGACATTAGTCGGTTTGACACGTGGAGAAGCGAAAGATAAAATAAAAGCATTAGGAGGGAAGGTAAAAGAGAATGTTTCGGCGGAAACGGATTATGTCGTAGTTGGCGCCGAGCCGGGTTCGAAATACGATAAAGCAAAGAAATTAGGAGTTAAGATATTAGAGGAAAAAGAATTTTTGGAAATGATTAGATAGACAATAAATAAAAACCCCCGCAGGGCGGAGGAATTTATTTATTCTTACAGGTTGCAATTTTTAGATAGCTTCGACAATAAAATTATTATAGCAAAAAAATATTTCAAGGTCAAAATTTACTATTATGTCCATCACTAACGAAGAAATAAAACATATCGCCGAATTATCTCGTTTGAAATTAACGGCGGAAGAAGAAAAAAATCTTGGCAATCAGCTCGGATCGATTTTAAAATATGTTGAGAAATTAAATCAGGTTAAGACTGATAATATTGAACCGACAGCGCAGGTTAGCGGACTATCCGATGTTTTGCGTAGCGATAATGTTAAAGATTGGAATCGAGAAGAAGTTGAGGCAGCTTTAGAGCAAGGAGAATTAGAGGATGGCCAGGTTAAAGTTAAAAGAGTTTTATAGATAGATATACGCTGATAAATAAAAACCCCCGCAGGGCGGAGGAATTTATTATCTTGCAGGTTACATTTATTTAACGAGCCTTAACATTAAAATTAGTATAGCAAAAAAATAATTTAAGGTCAAATTGGATAGATTTAAACAATAAATTCGGTTAACCGCTGTGGACCCGCGGAGAATCGAACTCCGAAGACAAAGATGTTAAGGCTTGTCATGTAACCTGCCGGGCCCACAGCGAGATTAATTATAGCAAACAAGGGATGAAGAAAATTTAAAGAAAAAATAAAGAATGGATAAATATGAATCTAAACGAACTAACAATTAAAGAAGCGCGCGAGCAGTTAGAGGCCGGTGATATCACTTCTGTCGAATTGACCGAGGCGTGTTTAGCGGCGATAAAAAAACTTAATCCGGAATTAAATGCGGTGTTAACTGTTTGTGAAACTGAAGCGCTTAATGACGCCAAAGAAGCTGATAAAAGAATTGCCGCTGGCGATAAATCACCTTTACTCGGTATCCCATATTTATGTAAGGACAATATCATGACTAAAAATGTCCGGACAACGGCCGCTTCTAAAATTCTAGAATTTTATGTCGCGCCTTATGATGCAACTATCATTAAAAAATTAAAAGCCGCCGGCGCTGTTCTACTTGGAAAAACAAATCTTGATGAATTTGCCCATGGTGCTTCCACTGAAAATTCCGCTTATGGTCCGACTAAAAATCCTTTAGATATAACTCGTGTTCCCGGCGGTTCTTCTGGTGGATCAGCCGCCGCGGTAGCCGCTAATATGTGTATTTTTGCTATCGGTTCCGATACCGGCGGATCGGTGAGATGCCCGGCAAGTTTCTGCGGTATTTATGGTTTAAAACCGAGTTATGGACGCGTTTCTCGCTTCGGATTATTATCGATGACTTCTTCAACTGACGTTATTGGGTCACTAACAAAAACCGCGTATGATTCCGCTTTGGTTTTAAGAGCTATCGCCGGTCATGATGAATTAGACGCCACAAGCGCTCCGGAAGAGGTCGAAGATTATGAAAGCGAATTAATTTTTAATAATGTTAAAATCGCCGATGAAAAACCGTTAAAAGGGTTACGTGTTGGTTTGCCGGAAGAATATTTTTTAGAGGGTTTGGATAAAGAAATAGTTGAGCGTATTAAAGATGTCGCTAAAAGATTAGAATTTGCCGGTGCGGAATTAACAAAAATAAATTTACTACACACTGAATACGGCGTGCCGGTTTATTATATTATTACTCCGTCAGAAATCAGTTCTAACTTGGCGCGTTTTGACGGTATTGGTTGGGGGTTGGCAAAAAATGAAGAGGAAAATTTACAAGATTTTTATAAATCAAATCGCGGCGCCGGTTTCGGTTCGGAAGTTAAACGTCGCGTTATGCTTGGTACCTATGCTCTTAGCGCCGGATATTATGATGCCTATTATAAAAAAGCGCAAGCGGTCAGAACTTTGATTATTGAAGATTTTAATAAAGCCTTTGAAACAGTTGATGTAATATTAACGCCGACTACGCCGCATCCCGCGTTTAAATTAGGCGAACAGGTTAATGATCCTTTAGCGATGTATTTAGAAGATATTTTTGTTACCGGCGCTTCACTGGCCGGATTTCCGGCGATGTCGATTCCGGCCGGAAATGTTAAAACTAAAGAGGGAAATGATATGCCGATTGGCGCGCAATTAATCGCGCCGCGTTTAAGAGAAGAATTAATATTTAAAGCGGCTGGCGCGTTAGAAAAATAATTCGGGCAACAAAAAGTCTCCCAGTAGGGAGACTTTCTGAAATTTCAGATGGCTTTATTTAATGATATCGAACTTAACAATAAATTAACTATAGCAAGGATAATTTCCTTAGTCAATTAATTTAGCATATGTGGAGCCGCGGGGAATCGAACCCCGGAAAATCGATTGTTAAGTTCAATATCGGAGCCATCCCGGCCCCACGCCATAATTTAGTATAGCAAATACACCCTTAAATCTATTTAAAAAAAATATAAAATTTTTATAAAATAATTAATTAATAAATTGGCTATTATTAAATTAATTATAAAAACAAATATCCAATAACTTCATTACAAGTTTTTTAAGTTAAAAATCACATATGAAAAAAATAAAAATTAACACAAACAAAAAATTTATTATTATTCTGTCCGTAATGATTGTGGCGGCAATATTTTTAGGCATTTCAGATATGTTAAGTAAACATAGCAACAAACAAACTGTTGTTAAAAATGATGTGCCGGCCAGTAATGCAAAAGAGCAGGCTTATACCGCTTCAAAAACTCCAACGATAAAAGATGATGATAAAATGTTTGGTTCGGAAGACGCGGCGGTTAAAATTTTTGTTTATGAAGATAGCGCTAGCGCCTATAGCGCTAAATTTGCTGACACGCTTGATAAAATTTATATAGAAAAGCCAAACGATGTCGCGATTATTATTCGTCCTTTTATTGCTAAAAATTCTGTTGATTCCGAGATAGGAGCTTTAGCGATTGAATGCGCCGGCGATCAAGATAAATGGGCTGAAATGAGAGCTTTGATATTTTCAAAGGCGAAAAACGGAGGGTTAAATTCTGAGGAATTTAATAGTTATGCGAAGCAAATTGGTTTGAATGAAGATAGATTTTCCGCTTGCTTGACTAATCAAGAAAAATCAGCAAAAATAGAGGAGTTGAGTCTGGAGGCGGGGAATTATGAAGTAATTGGCGCCCCGACTATTTTTATCGGTAATGAAATGATTTTAGGTGCTCGTCCATATGAGGATTATATAGATTCTAATGGCGAAAATGTTGATGGTCTAAAAACAATTATTACCAGAAAATTGAAATAAGAAAAAAAACAAAAGCAAAAGCAGTTTTACTGCTAAATGGAGAGGTCGCATAGTGGTCTAGTGCGCACGCTTGGAAAGCGTGTGTACCGAAAGGTACCCAGGGTTCGAATCCCTGTCTCTCCGCA
>CAYIZF010000059.1:0-4006 GCA_964367825.1 uncultured Gammaproteobacteria bacterium
TATAAATACTTATATAAATATATAACGGTTGAACACGTAAAAAGTAACAAACCTCTTTTATAATTATAGCAAACTACCCGGAAAAACACTATTTCTTAGACATAGAAACGTAATATGCTCACACAAAAAGGGCGAATTTATAAAAATCCGTCCTTCTTATATATTTACTTATTCGTATTATTTTTTGCCTTGTTTCTTTTTGGCAATCTTAGTAATTCCTTTATTAATTCCTTTCTTAACAACCGGTTTTAAAGTTTCTACCGAACGGCCGATAATTTTCCAATGGTCTTTCAAATCTTTAACTAAGCTTTGAACTTCTTTCGGACTGGCCTTAAGTTCTTTTTTATACTTAGCCGCAACCGTATCAACTATTTTATCATAGACCGGTTTACTTATTACTTTAGCTTGTTCCATTTTTTTAATAACCTCCTCTTTCATTTTTAAAGCCCATACTTTAACTTCTTCCTGATTCTTTTTTCCTTTAGGCCCGAAGAAAAAATAAGCTGCTGCCGCTAAACCGACAATACTGGCACCAATTAATCCGACATTTGAACCGGATTTTTTGTTTTCATTTTTTGTTGACATAATATTAAGAGTTAATTTAATTACTATCATTAATATTATACACCAAATTTAAAAAAATAGTTATTTTTTCTTATTCCGATTAATATCCACTTCGATAATCGTATCTCTCTCCCCTTCTTTTTCAGCGTTTAATTTTACTGTTACGGTTTGCTTTAGAATGTGATGACCGACAACCACGCCACGCGCACCATCAACATTAACTTTTGTTCCTATCGGCGGTAATTGTCCGGCCATTTCTTTATAGCCTTCATATTCATAAGACAAGCAGCACATCAAACGTCCGCACATTCCGGAAATACGATCCGAACCGCGATGGACAACTTGTTGCGCTTCAGCCATCTCAGAGGTAATCGAAGAAAACTCTCTTAAAAATTTCCGACAACACAATTCCTGACCGCAAGGTCCACAGTCGCCGGTAGTTTTTGCTTCGTCTCTTGTGCCTATTTGTGTCAGTCTAATATTAACACTAAAATGAGCGGCCAACTCTTTCACGAGTTCGCGAAAATCTACTCGGCCTTCGGAAATAAAAGCAAAATTCATCTTATTTCCTTCAAAAGAAAAATGGACATCCACCAGCTTCATCGGCAATTCATGACGCTCAATTGTCTCTCGACAGAATTCCATTGCTTCCTCCTTTTCTTTTGGACTCGGCATTTGAGCGACATCATCGTAGCCAGCCTTGCGAATAATCGGTTTTAATTCTCTTTTTTCTTCTTCCGAGCTTCTTTCTTTTCTAATCGCTAAAACTTTACCCAACTCTAAACCGAGCTCGGTTTCAACAATTACAAAATCACCGCTCGCCACTTCGATCTTGCCCAAAGAAAAATCATAAATTTTGTCCCAGGGGGCAAATTGTACTTGCGCGTATGCCATGAAAATAATAAGCCGATTTAACTCGGCTTATATTAATTTATAGAGAATAGCGAACGAATTTTAGAATATTCGCGCCGCCTAAAATGTCTTTAACTTTTTTCTTATCATCCTTAATATACTCCTGTTCAACTAAACAAACTTCCGAATAATATTTTCCCATCTTTCCTTCCACAATCTTTTCAACCATCGCTTCCGGTTTTCCTTCTTTAAGTAATTGTTCTTTATAGATTTCTTTTTCTCTGTCCATTTCCGCTTTATCGACTTCCGCCGGCACTAAATATTTCGGATTAGCGGCAGTAATTTGCATCGCTAATTCATTAGCTAAATCTTCTTTACCAGCTTGATCAAGAGCGACTAAAACGCCAATCTTTCCGCCTAAATGAGAATAAGCAGAGACCGTTGCGCTACTAATGATTTCAAAACGTTTTACGCTTAATTTTTCACCAATAGTCCCACTTAAATTATCAAGGTCTTCTTTTACGGTTCCAACAGAAAGATGAAGATCAAGTAAAGCTTCTAACGAAGCCGGTTTTTGAGCCTTTATCACTTCCATTACAGAATCAACAAAAGCTTGAAACTTTTCATTACGAGCAACAAAATCAGTTTCCGAATTCACCTCTAAAATATATCCTTCTGTTTTATCGGCATTAACGCCAACTTTAATTACTCCCTCGTTCGTATCGCGATCGGTTCTTTTTGCAGCTTTAGAAATACCTTTTTTTCTTAAGATATCAACGGCTTTTTCTAAGTCATTATCAGCTTCTTTAAGAGCTTTTTGACAATCAACCATGCCGGCGCCGGTCATTTCACGAAGTTGTTTTATAAGTTCCATATTGTTAAATATTAAATTTCAATAAAATCTAGGCTTTATTAATTTAAGCTTTGATATTTTTTTTAGCTTCTAAAATAGTAGAAGCAATAGCGTCTAAGATAACTTTTATCGTCTTAGTCGAATCGTCATTGGCCGGAATAGCATAGGTAACATCGTCCGGGTTAACGTTAGTATCGCAAACGGCGATAATCGGAATATTTTTTTGTTGAGCTTCTTTAACGGCTGTTTCTTCTTCCTTAATATCCCAAATGAATAAAGCGTCCGGCATCTTATTTAAACTAGTTAAACCGCCGACACGCATTTCTAATTTTTTAATTTCACGATCAAAATCCAAACGTTCTTTTTTAGTATATTTTTCTAATTTTCCGGTTTCTCTCTTTTCAATTAAATCTAAATATTTTTTCACCGATTTCTTAACAACCGCAAAATTAGTTAAATAGCCGCCAAGCCATTTACCGACGATATACGGTTGGCCAACTGTAGTAGCCATCTTTTTTAACGATTCAGAAACCTGATTCTTTGTGCCGACAAATAAAATATTTTTGCCTTCACTGATTAATTTAGCCATGAAATCTAAAGCGATTTCAAGCTGTTCTTGAGTTTTTTTCAAATCAATGATGTAAACACCATTCTTTGAGGTAAAGATAAATTGCTTCATCTTTGGGTGCCAACGATTGGTACGATGACCAAAATGAGCGCCCGCTTTTAACATTTCTTCTAAACTTGGTAGTTTTTGCATATTTTTTCTTTTTTTACATCTGCTCCTCTACCCTAATATTAGGGAAGAAAATAATGGCTAAAAGCCATAGGAACATGATAATTTAAATAAATAAAAAGAGGCCACTTTTTGAGGTTGATCCTCTGTTATTAAGAATATATAAAAAATGACACATTGTCAATATAAAAATGGGCAAAAAAATTTCCTTGACATTATGGAGAAATAATGATAATGTTTAATAACTGAAATGGAATAAAAATTACAAACCTTTAAAACTGATAGAAATGGAAAAGTCCTTTAACATGAGACTTTTGCGGAAAAAATCCGCAAAGTTTGGTAGGTTCCTAAAATCTATTTTTTGGAGCCAGTTCTGGGGTGGAAAAGTGCTTGTCGCTTTAGCCGCCGGAATTATGATTTCTTGGATAGTATCAATTTTTAAAATTGATAATCCAATACTCTTTGGAGCATTGGTATTTTACTTTATAATATCCGGTGCTATTCTGAATTTAAGTAATTATGCCGAAAAAAACATACGAGAAGATAAATTCATTAAAATAAAAGGAATAATCTTCGAGTGTTGCGGAATTCACATTTTGTTATTCACGTTAACCTTTTTAGCGGGAATAATACTCTTTTTTGTCGGAAATGATACCAAGTGGTTATTATTAATCATAGGGGCAATGGGAGCAATTTTCTTTAGTTACATATTTTGTGACAATATTCCAATTTCCGTCAGTACTTTTGTCCAGGGACAACCGGAACAAGATGTTTCGAAAAAAAATATTTCGAAACAAAATATTCCACAACAGGCATAAAAAAATTAAAAAAATTAAACCGATAAGTTTTGTACTTATCGGTTTTTTATTTTTGGTAAAAACTTTTAACCGCGAGATTAAACGCGCTTGCCTGAGAATTATATTTGCCTACTTTTGTTTTATAAGCGGCTAAGTCATTATTATAAACACTAACTAAAGAATTAAAAATCGGAACCAGATTAT
>CAYIZF010000060.1:0-3863 GCA_964367825.1 uncultured Gammaproteobacteria bacterium
CATGGATTTTTTAATTTCCAATATTGATGATCATTATTATAATGACGAGAAAATCCTGCTTCGCGATAAAATAGAAGGCTTAAAGATTGAAAAGATTTTTGAAGCATTTGTCGCAAAAATTAATAAAAATTTAAGCGATTTTTTAATAGAAGAAAAAATTAAACTTAATATTTCATCTACCCACATAACCCTCGGCGTTATTTTTGAAAATAATTTATACTTTGCTAATTTCGGTAAAAATAAAGCTCTTTTAATTTATCGTCATGGCGAACAATTTGAAATAATCAATGTTGAAACTAATGCTTCCGATATAGAAAATCCTTTGACTGATGAAAATGATAAAGCCTCTTTTAAAAATTCAACTATTTTTTCTTCGGTTATTAGTGGTGAAGTTCCGATTAATTCTTATTTCGTTTTTACGAGTGAAGCTTTACCTGAATATATTTCCAGTAAAGACATGGTTGGAATAGTAACAAAATTGCCTCCGATTGTTGCGGCTGAACAGATAAAAAACGTTCTCGGAAAAATAAATTCCTTTATTCCCTTTTTAGGAATAATTATAAAAAACACAGTCGGATCAGACAGCCAAGAAACACGAGAAGAACCCGAACAAACTTTAAGTGCTCATGGTTCAATCTCAAGCCTTAATTACACCGAAAAAAAGACAGAAAGAATGCTTGCGCCTGCCGGATTAATTAATTTCTCCGATATTTATAAGGGTGCTGGCCGCCTTATTGAAAAATTAAAAGAGAAACAAAAAGCTGCCCCGAAAAAAGTTTATCGTGAAATTCAAGAAAAAGAAGAACTGCCTCAACCAATCGATTTAGGTAAAATAAATACCATGAATAACATGGCGCGAGCCGATTCTTTCATGATTAAAGAGCAAATAGTATTCAAGAAAAGACCAAGCCAAATCGGAATGAATTTAAAAAGAATACTAAGCTCCCTGTCCGGCGTGTTCCATGTCCGCTTACTAGCTGGCCTAAAATTAAACATAAAAAGTTGGTTTAATAAATTAGAAAAGAAAAATCGCCGTTTATTTTTTGCATTTACTTTAGTTATTATAATTTTTGCCGGTAGTCTAACGATCACTTCTTTACATAAAAAACAGGAAGCGGCAAAAAATAACTATAATAACCTAATCTCTACTATCAGCGAAAAACAATCCGATATTGATTCTTTAATGCTTTATAATAACGAAAATGAAGCTAAAGAAATGTTACTTGAAATTAGCAAACTATTAACCCTTCTACCAAGAGAAAAGGATGACCAAAAAATAATATACGAACGCTTTAATAGTGTGTTTAATAATCAAGCGGATAAAATTCAAAAAATTGTTCGCATAGATCAACCGGAAAGAGTAAATGATTTAAGTGGCTTATCAGTATCTAATATTATCTGGGCAGATGGAAAAATTTATGCCTCTGGCGGAAAAATGATTTACGGTATTACGCCTAAAAATTTAGAATCCAGTCGTTTTGAAGCGACAGAAGTAAACAATTTAAATAATCCACGGTTTGATAGAAAGGGTTCTATTTATTATTGGGCAGACGAAAAAATTGTTAAATTTAATCTAAAAAACAATCAAATAAACGCTATTGGAATAGATAATGGGTCTTCTTTCGGCAATCGGGTAACTTATGATATTTTTAATAACGGCAGTAATACCTATCTTTATATTTTAGCTAAGGATCAAAATCAGATTTTGCGTTATTCCTATAATTCTGGAACAAAGAAATATTCCTCAAGAACAGATTGGCTGAAAGAATCTGTTGATTTAAGCCAAGTTAAAGATATTTCAATAGATGGAAGTATTTATATACTTAATGACAACGGCGAAGTCTTGAAATTTTATACGAGTAAAAAAGAAGATTATGCCGCTACTGCGATTTCTCCGGCTATATCAGCTGATAAGATAATTGTGGGTACAAATTATGTTTACGTCTTTGATTCTGAATCAAAACGTTTAGCTGTTTTAGCAATTAAAGACGGACATCTAATGAATCAATATCAAACCGATTCCCTTTCTCCTATTGATTTTACGGTTGATGAAAAAAATAAAACCGCCTATTTCTTATCCAATGAAATGATTTATGCAATTCCTTTAAAGCAATAGTTTGAATGCCCTTGTAAATCTAAAATAAAAAAACCGCCCCAAAAGGGGCGATTTTTTATTAAAAGGTTAAACTTGAATATTATTTCAAAGTTACTTTAGCGCCAGCTTCTTCTAATTTCTTCTTCATAGCTTCAGCATCAGCTTTCTTAACACCTTCCTTTAAAACCTTAGGGGCAGCATCAACTAAATCTTTAGCTTCTTTTAAGCCTAATTCAGTTAATTCGCGAACAGCCTTAATGACATTGATTTTATTAGCACCGGCATCAGTGATTTCAATGTCAAAACTATCCTTTTCTTCAACTGGAGCAGCAGCGGCAGCACCAGGAGCCATAGCCATAACTGGAGCAGAAGCACTAACACCAAATTTTTCTTCTAAGATTTTAACGAGTTCCGCTAAATCTAGAACGCTCATTTTTTCGATTTCGCCTACCAACTTTTCAAATTTAGCTGGGACGACAACATTTTTTTCTTCCATAGATTTAAAATTAAATTTATTATTAATTAATTATTATTAAGCTTTCTTTTCTTCAATAGCCTTTAAGACGTAGACTAAGTTCTTTATATTTCCCGCTAAAGCATTAACGAATCCGGAAATAGGAGAATTTAAGGAACCAACCAAACGACCATATAATTCTTGCTTGCTTGGAAGTTTTGACAAAGCTTCCACTTCAGCTTTAGACATTAATTTATTTTCCAAAATACCACCCAAGAAAAAAATACGTTCTTCCTTGTCTTTATCTTTACGGAAATTTCCTAAAATTTTAGCTGAAGCAACTTCATCTTCATAAGAAAAAATAGCAGCTATCTTTCCGTCCATTTCACGAACATTTAAATCAGCTATCTGATCTTTGAAAGCGATATTTATTAATGTTTTCTTAGCGACATAATATTCGCTATTTTCTTTGCGGAGTTGAGCACGAAGGTTTTCGTTATCCTTAACAGTTAAGGCATTAAAACCGGCGAACACAACTGACTTCGATTTTTTAAATTTTTCGCTTAAATTGCGCAAAATTTCTTGTTTTTGAATTTTGTTCTTAGGCATATATATTGATTGATAATAAAAAATCTGTGTTACCACAGACGAGAAAACGCTTAAAAAAGCGGATTTATACCTCGGCGAGACTTATAGATACATGAGTATCAGGCTAGCTGTCTGTGGCAAAAGTTTATTTGTTATGGTTGTATATTAGCAGATTAAGAATATTTGTCAATAGTTTATTATTTTTTTTATTTCTTTGCTCTCTTTCTTCCATAATTAGCGAAGCGATGTGCTTCTTCGCGCAGTTTTAATAAAGTCGGCTTGATATTTTCCGCCAAATCTTTTAATTCTTTTTTTGTTCCGGCGGCAAAGACTAATTTATCACCGCCAAATTTAGAAATACCAACCATTGGGACGGGAATATTATTTTTAGCAAACACCCTCGATAAAAAACTTATCTGCGGCGAACCGCCATCAATCATTATAATATCAGGCAAAGTCCATTCGTTATGTTTAAAACGTCTAATTAGAACTTCGGCTAAAGCTCTTTCATCGTCTCCGCCCGGCGCTTCTTTAATTTTAAATAAGCGATATTCATTTCTATTTGGTTCCCCGTTTTCAAAAACAACCATTGAACCGTAGCTTTCCTTGCCAGCATGATGAGAAATGTCATAACCTTCCAGGCGATTAATTTTTCTTTCTTCTAAATCATCTTCACGGGTTAATAAAGAAACATCTTGAATATGTTTTAAGGATTTTATTTTATCC
>CAYIZF010000061.1:0-3789 GCA_964367825.1 uncultured Gammaproteobacteria bacterium
CCTATCTGGGTTATTATTAATTTAAGAAAGAGATTATGGCCAATGAAGTTGTTTTAAGATTTGATGAAGTAAAATTTGAATACATAAATAAACGCCCGGTTTTAGATGAGGCGTCTTTTATCGTTCGTCGCGGTGCGAAAATAACCTTGATGGGGCAGAATGGCGCCGGTAAAAGCACGATTTTTGGGCTTATTAAAAAAGAATTAACCCCGAAAAGCGGACAGATATCAGTGGCTGCCGGCGCGACTATCGGTACGGCTCGCCAAACAATGGCTCGCGAACATTTAGGTTTAACCGTTGAGCAATATTTTGCGACCGCTTTTTTTGAAGTTCCGGGAAATATTCGAAGCCGGATAGCTAAGGCCTTAGAAGCGGTAAATTTTGAAATTCCGCTTGACCGTATTGTCGGTGATTTATCCGGCGGCCAACAGGCGCGCTTACTTTTAGCCTATGCGCTTATCCAAGATCCGGATATTTTATTGCTTGATGAGCCGACTAATAACCTCGACAAGGAGGGGATCGATCACTTAATCACTTTTTTAGTCATGTATGATAAGACGGTTTTAGTTATTTCCCATGACGCCGATTTTTTAAATTGTTTTACTGAAGGAGTTATTTATTTAAATGTCTTTACCCATAAAACCGAAATGTATGTCGGCGATTATTTTTCCGTGGTTGAAGAAATCGAGCGCCGAGTAGAAAGGGAACAGCGCGAAAATGCTCAGCTTGAAAAATTAATCAAAGATCGTAAGGAAAAAGTTAATTTTTTTGCCCATAAAGGCGGAAAGATGAGAAAATTGGCGCAAAAAATGAAAGAGGAAACCGAAGACCTTGAAGAAAATAAAGTTGATGTTCGTAAAGATGATCGGACAATTCGCGATTTTGATATTCCGGTCCAAGATATTACCGGCGAAATTGTCACTTTAAAAAAAGTTAAGGTAATTGTGCATAACGAACCGGTGATAAAAGAAATAAATAAAGTTTTACATAAAAAAGATCGACTTTTAGTTGTCGGTCCGAATGGTGTTGGCAAAAGCACTTTGCTTCGTTCGCTTGTTTCTGGAAAGCAGGAAGGACAGACAATTTTACCGGGCGTTAAAGTCGGATATTATAGTCAGGATTTTTCTACTTTAGATTTTGATCAAACCGTTTTTGATTCTTTAAAAGAAGCGATGGCTGATGGTTTAGGTGAACAGGAATTACGTTCGATTGCCGCCGGATTTTTAATTACCGGTGATTTAATGGGACATAAAATCGGCGCGCTTTCCGAAGGGCAGAAAGGATTATTGTCTTTCGCCCGTTTGGTTTTAATGCAACCGGGATTGTTAGTTCTCGACGAGCCGACCAATCATATTAATTTTCGCCATATTCCGGTTATTGCCGAAGCAGTTAATAATTACGAAGGGGCGCTGATCATGGTTAGCCATATGCCGGAATTTGTTTCGGCCGTTAAAATTACCGAAGAATTAGATTTGGGAAAATTGGCTAAATAATCGGCAATTTCAGGTTTTATTTTAAAAGACGTCTAAATTTAGAGGTCTTTTTTGTATATATTTAGTGAATGATGGCTATAATATGGCCATCATTCACTAATTATTGACATTATTTAGTGAATGATGTATTATATTCTTATAAATAATATAAAATTATAATTTTTTGGGTATATGCCTATTACTAAGCCAATAAAAAATAGAATAAATGATTTAAAAGGAGAATTTGATGCTCTTAGCGTTGGCAAGGAGTCTCTTTTAGCTATGATTGATGATGCTGAAATTCCGGAAAGTGTTTATAATTCCAATGCTATTGAAAATTCTACTTTAACACTTAAAGAAACAGAACGAATTTTGCTTGATATGGAAGTTTCGCGTGATGTGTCTCTGCGTGAAGTGTATGAGGCAAAAAATTTAGCTCGAGTTATTTCTTATATTCGCGGCAAAAGTAAAGATGGAAAAATAGATAAAGATTTGATTTTGTTTTTACACAAAATGCTTATTAATGAAATTAATGACAATATTGCCGGTCGTTTCAGAAAGCCGGGTGAATATGTGAGAGTTGGGACTCATATTGCGCCGCCGCCGGAGCAAATTGAAACCATACTTGATTCAATTTTATTAGAATACACCAGTAATTTTTCTTCATATTTTTTGGAAAAAATTGCCAGTTTTCATTTGAATTTTGAAAATATTCATCCTTTTAACGATGGCAACGGACGCATTGGCCGATCTCTTGTATGTTTCCAACTTCAACTTTTAGGATTCCCGATTATTATTATTCGCGATCGAGAAAAAAAAGATTATTATGAGGCTTTTAGCGATTATAGAGACAAAAAAAGCACAAAAAGAATGGAAAAAATTATCGCCCTGGCTTTAACGGAATCGTTAGCTAAAAGAATTACCTATCTTAAAGGACAAAAGATTATTGCTTTGTCTGAATACGCGAAAGCAAATAAACTATCATCCCCGGCAATAATTAACGCCGCTCGCCGTCAAAATATTCCTGCTTTTCGAGAGAAGGGAGTTTGGAAAATTGCGCAAGGCTTCAAATATGTAAGCAGAAACATAAGCTAATATAAAAAATAATATAAAAATTATATGAAAAGATATCGGCTATTATTTTTAACAATCTTTTTTTTATCTTTAGCCGCGGCCACTCCGGCTCTTGCTCATAATCCGCGTTTGGTTTATGGCAAAAGCGCGCCGATTTCTGCTCCGATTATAATTTCTAATCCTGATGTTTCTCAGGCCTTTTATGGCCACCTCAAGGGGGACGCTGAATATTATCAAATAAATTTACAGCAAAAACAGGATTTTTATTTTCATACTTTGGTGCCGGCCGTTCCCGGAATTACCAAGGATGTTTCTGCTGAGTTACTCTCGGCTGATGGAACTTTGGTAGTTGCTTTAGATGCTAAAGAAAGCGATTGGCCGGCTTATCACGAAGAATTCGCCAATGATAATTATTTTGCCGGTCCGGAAAAGACTGTTAATTTAGAACCGGGTACTTATACAGTTAAAATTTCTAATGGTATTAATGAAGGAAAGTATGTTTTAGTTGTTGGTCATAAGGAATATTTTCCGCCGAAAGAAATTATTGGAACCATTATTAATCTTCCGGCCTTAAAAATATATTTTGAAACTTCGCCCCTTTCGGCCTACTTTAATTACGTCGGCGTATTCATGGCCGGCCTCGTAATTAGCATTTCGATTGTTTTCTTTTTGGTGCGGTTTGTTTATCGGCGCATCAAAAAGTCAGTAAAAAATGTTAAAAAATAATCTAAAAAAGAAAACAATAATTATTATCGGAATATTATCCGTCATTTTTGTTGTGTATTTTATATTTTTTTTCGGTCGAGAAGCGACTGCACCGATAGTCCCGATGGAAGATATAAAAGTAATTATTCCCATAGAAACGAAAGAGCAGCCGGTTTTAATTGAAGCCGCAAAACAAAATTTAATTAACGCTATTTTTGAGCCGATTGTGGCTGTCCCTTCTACTATTACTAACACACTCGTCACTACTACACTCGTCACTTCTTCACCAATTAAAAAAGATCCGGTTAAAAATAATATTAATATTTCCGTGCCTTTTACTCCGCAAGCGCCGCTAGCCAACTGGAAAGACGGGCGTCAAGAAGATGGCTGTGAAGAAGCAGTTTCTTTGATGGCCATGGCTTGGGTAAAGGGAGAAAAACAGGCAGAAAAAACTAGTCCGGCTGTTTGGGAAAAAGCAATTATTGGATTATCAGACTTTGAACGAGAAAAATATGGCGAATACCGCGATGTGTCTTTA
>CAYIZF010000062.1:0-3773 GCA_964367825.1 uncultured Gammaproteobacteria bacterium
AGACTCCTGGTGAATAGCATACCTTCCACCTTCTATTTCTACCACAAAATTATCACAACCGCCTTTGAGTGATTTGATAGATTTTATCTTAAAATCTGGGTAATCCTGTTTAATTGTTTTTTCAAATTTTGATAGCATCTATTAAACTTATTAATCAATCAAGTTCATTAAATTCGTTTCGTACCAAGTCTTTTCGGATAATAATTTCTCCTGACGCTCAATCCAAGGATTCCAATCAAATTTTTCATTATTCAATATTCTCTGCTGTTGGTATTTTTTTACTAAAGAAAGGACGTCTGGAGACAACATTGTCAGTTCGGGCAAGTTGATTCGTGACTCCTTCACTCTAGCTAATGCCACATTACTGCGCAAAATAAATTGCTCCACCGGAAATACGGCAATTAATGCATACATCCAAAGAAACAAGAATACCAAAAACTTCAAAATATTTGCCCGTTTTTTGATAAACAACTGAATAATCAGCCAAACAAAAATAATAGCGCAATAAATAACCGTGTAAGAAGCAAAAAACTTTTCGTAACTAAACCCATAATAAGCAACATAAAGCCCCATTCGGCAACCCGCAGAAATAAGCAGCAATAACGAGGCAAAAGTAAAAACAGTCAACAATCTTTGCACCCAAATTGTTGTTTTTTTGTAAGTAAAAAAATAAATTAAAATATTTATTATTGATAAAAAGAATAATTGCCAAAAACCACTTTTAACTAAATTCTCAGTTTCTTTAAAATCAAAAGGTAAAGTTCCAATCCATAAACGGTTCAGTTGAACCCATAAAAACAAAAGATACAAACATAAAATACCACCCAAAACAATTCCCGGAATAATCGGATCAATTTTTTTGTCGGTATTTTCTTTTTCTTGATAAGAAAATTCTTTGCTCCAAGCCATCAAAACAGAAAAGAAAAAAACTGCTAGAACAATAGAGGTTAATAATTTATAAACAAAAGGCAAAGAAACAATACTTAAAAACCAATCATAAATAATCTGCACTTTTCCGGCAAATAAAGCATCGGCAGAAGATAAAAGTGGGATAAAAATAGTCAAAGCAATAATTAAAAATAAAATCACACCGCCAATTATTCTGGCGATTACGTGTTTCTTCGTTTTATCGGTCGGAATAATTAAATTCAGATAAAGTATGGAAGATTGTCCTATTTTTTTAAAAAAAGAAAAAAACCGATTGATAATCTTGAAAATAAATTCAAAGTTCCAAAGTTTAGTTTTTTTATCCGGCAAAAAAGCTTGATTATAAAAAATGGCAAACGCTACCGGTAAAACCAACAAACTAACCGATTTTAGAAATGGGTTATCGTAAATGGCATAGCTTAAAATAATTAGAATTATCGGAATCAACCAAAGCAAGTCGCACTTGTGCCAACAATTCTTTTTGCGCAAAGTCCAAATAAATAAGCCTAGAAGTAAAAAATCAAAAATAGCGGCATTTAAACCAAGGGCATAAATTCCCTTGTCCCAAAAATTCCACAAGAAAATTACCCAGAAAATAGCCAGAACCGCACTCCAAATAAGTTTTACTTTTTGATTTTTCATATTTTTATTTATTAACTACATAACAAAAATAGCATAAAAAGTGGCATTTTGTAAATTAATTTATTATAAATTTAAAAAGTGGAGTACAATACAAATATAATGATTACTAATTCAAATAATATGATGTCAAAAAGAAAAAAAGTTTTATTCATTTCGGCAATTGCTATTGTCGTTGTCGCCGTTTTGTTCTTGGTTTTTCAATACCGCCAGGCTTCGCCTTTATCTAATATAGATGCGACTGAAAAACTCAACGAACCAAATATTGGTTTTACGCCAACCTACCAAGAAAGTCGAACACCCTTAAACGAAGTGTCAAATTATCAAGCGATCAAAACAAAATATGGCCTGACCTTGTCAGCAAGCCAAGAAAAATCTTTGGATACAAATCGTTTTTTACTTATCGGTTACGACCAAGTTCCCTTCTTTAAATCCGGACTTAATTTTGACCAATGGTTAGCTGACAACGATTCAATGGGCGGCGGTTCAATTTATGACCGCAAACCGGAAGATGCTGTTTTGATAACACCGGACACAATGCTTCATTCTTATCACAAATATTTTGAATTGACCTTGGAAGAATTGGAACAGCACGACCTCAACCAAGCTTTGGGAAGTTTTTTGACTGGCTTACACTCTAACTTGGCTCAAGCCACTAAAAATAGCCAAGGCAATGTAAAAGCGCGCTACCAAAATATTGAAGCACAAATTGTTTTAGCTCAAGTTTTATTTGAAAATAAAAACTCTGCCAAACCAAGTTATTTTGCTAGCCCAGAAGAAGAAACAAAATATAACGAAGCGGATAAAACTATTGATTCTCTTGATAACGCCAATAAAATTTTAGCTAAATACTCTGGAGATTTAACTCCGGAATTAATTAATGCGATCAAAACTGATTTAACCGAAATTTATGCCGCCAAAAATATCGGCGCTTCCCCACTTTTCAAACAATACGACGATAAAATAAAAACAGATTACACCCAATTCACTCCTCGTAGCCACTACGCCAAAAATTCCACTTTGCGTGCTTATTTCCGAACAATGATTTATTTGGGACGCAGTAGTTATTTGCTAAATAGCGATTTGGGATTAGCCGACACCAACTTGCTCGTCAAACAAATGTCCGTCAAAAATGGCATAAATTCTCCTTTGGATTTCTGGAATAAAATCAGTGATGTCACAAATTTTTATGCCGGGAAAAGCGACGACATTACTTATGAAGATTGGAAAAAATTTGAAATCGCCACTCTCGGCAATGGCAACACTGATGAGCAATTAATTGATGGAGAAAACATTGCCA
This sequence comes from uncultured Gammaproteobacteria bacterium, assembly GCA_964367825.1. Classification (GTDB taxonomy): domain Bacteria; phylum Patescibacteriota; class Patescibacteriia; order Patescibacteriales; family UBA12465; genus UBA12465. Next base: position 2,867 of record CAYIZF010000062.1, read on the forward strand.
GATTAAAAGCTAATCTTGAACAACTTAAACAACCAAAAATATTATCCGATGCAATCATTGATGAGAATATTGCCGAACGAGACAAAGCTAGTTTGCTCAATGAATCATTATCTTTCCGCATCTTCGGTCAGAAATTTTCTTTTGATGCCGCTATTTTGAACAACTTAACTGCCGGACAAGAAAAGACCGAAGTGAAACTTCCTTCCACTCCTTCCGCTTTATTTGTGCCGGCCGTTCTTGGTGACCAACGAGCAGAAAAATATGTTGGCAAATTTTTGGAATCTATCGGCTTCAATTCTGAAGAAGTTACTGGCTTTATTTCTAAATTAACCAAAGAAAAAACTGCCATTAAAAATGTTGACCAAGATGAATGGTATAGTTCACTCGGCAGTTCTTGGCTTTATGTTCTTGGAGCTTTGACTCACAACTACGGCGCAAATTATCCGCTTTATATGCAATCTAGTTCGTTCCTAGAAAAACAAATTCAAACCTTCCTGGGTTCTTATGCCGAATTAAAACACGACACTCTTCTTTATGCCAAACAAAGTTATGCCGAGATGGGCGCAGGTGGCGATGACCAACCAATCCCGGCGACCGTAAAAGGTTTTGTAGAACCAAATTTGGAATTCTGGAATCGCTTTAATGGATTACTCAATAAAACCGACCAATTATTTACTACTTATAATTTATTCCAAGATCACAGCGCCAAAGAACGTTTGAGCCAATTCAAAGAAATTTCCACTCTGTACACAAAAATTGCCGAGCAAGAATTGCGCAGTCAAGCCATCAGTGATGATGATTATGAAACTTTGCGTACCACCAAATTGGCTTTTATGGGTATGCCCTTTGAAGCAGTTGATCCAACAGAAACTTCCGGGCAAACCGCTTTAATTGCCGATATTCACAC
>CAYIZF010000063.1:0-3711 GCA_964367825.1 uncultured Gammaproteobacteria bacterium
ATTTGGTCGTCCATTTATTTTTTTTATTTTTTTTCTGGCCATTAAACATAACTTTTCTATTTCGGCGATAATGATTGGAGAAGATTCTTGAGTAAATAATAAATATAGAATTTCCGGCTGGCGATTAAAATCAAGCCGAAGACCTTGTCTTTTAGCGGCTTTTAATATCGGAGTATTGGCTATAGTTAGATGGCCATTTTTTAAATCTTCTAACCAATCACAACTGTCATCCGCTAATTGTTTGGCCGCTAAAGCGTATTTAAAAAAGTCGACGGTCGCCCTTACTTTTTTGTCTGTGGTTCTATAACCAAGAAAGGAAAGTAGAGCCACGGAGGAAAGCGATAGGGCCAGAGATTTAGAGGATAAAGATTCGGTCCTTTTCCAATCCGGTAGTTTTTTAGGGATGGTAATTAGGCCATTTTCTATTTTTAATTTCGGTTCCTTAGTCTCTTCAAGATTGGCTTTTTCTAAATTATTAAGAATTTGATTGAATAGATGATAATAATCAGGTGTTAAATTAAATTGGTAATAAGTTTCTAGATAACGGCGAAAATAATTGTTGGCTTTCGGCAATTCTTCCGGTTTTCCTTCGCCGTCGAGAAAGTCATCATAAATATTTAAAGCATCCCAAAGTAAAATTTGCGTGGTTTGTATTTTTGGTAATATTTTTTTTATTTTCTCCTGTTCTGTTTTTGGAAGTAATCGACTAAACCAAGCGGGCCAGTAGTATGTTTTTTCTTTGTTCATATTATTTTGGGAGATTAATAATAAAAATCGTTCCATGATTTATCGTACTGGTAACAGATATTTGGCCATGGAAATCTTTTTCGATTATTCTTTTAGTTGAAGCAAGACCGATTCCGAGTCCACGACCAGCGGCACTCTTTGTACTAAAAAATGGATTGAATATTTTAGTGATATTTTCCGGCGCAATTCCCGAACCACTATCTTTTATTATTATTTTTATTTCACCTGGCGAATCAGTTAAATTTATATCCACTTGTCTGGTGACGGTATCTTCACAAGCCTCAATCGCGTTAGCTAAAAGATTCATGATTATTTGACTAAATTTTACATGATTACCATTTAAATTTATTTCTTTAGAAGCATAAAAATTAAGCGTAGTTTGCGCTTTTCTCGCTTTATAAGAAAGTATTTGGATAGTTTGGTTGATTTCTGTATTAAGAGAAAAAAAATTGATAGTGTTTTCCTGGGTAATTTGATTTTTAATACTGGCGATTAAGCTTTCCATTCTTCCGGTCGCCAATAATGCTTGATTTAAATATGATTTAGCATCTAATATCTTTGTGTTAGTTTCCGCTTTTATTTGTTCAAGATTTAAAGATACAGCCGTTAAAGGATTTATTAAGTCATGAAATATTCCCGAAGATAGTCTTCCAAATTCAGCCATGCGATAAAGGGTGCTGATTTTTTCCATTTCCATTTCTTTTAATTCTTGTGTCCTTTCTTCTACTTTTATTTCTAGTAAATCACGTTCTTGTCGCAATAAGTCTTCACTTAGTCTGGCGCGTTTTAGTGAATTATTTATTTCTCGACAAAATAACCAAGCGACTGTTGCAATAATCATTAAAAGAATGGCGTAGGAAACGGCGTCACCGATTTGCGCTGGTTCCAGGCGCCAATAGTTCTGGACAGTTAATATGCCCTTGGCTTGAAAGTCCGTAATTACAACAAGAAAGATGACAATAAAAAAAGTACTAAGAAAGGCAAATCTAGCGCCGAGTAATATTCCGGAAATTGTTATTACTAAAACGGCTAATAAAATCGCGGCCGGCAAATCTGCGCCCCAAGTTAGAAAAGAATAAAACATTGGTAGGGAAAAAATTATAACGAGCGATATGGCGGATGATTTTAACCAGCCGTGCCGGTTCAGAAAAAATAAAAAAATAAAAATCGCCATTATGATTATGGTGATAAAGAGCGGTAAACCGCGCTTTTCGGGATAGATAATATAATCGGCGATTCGGATTGTATTAATAATAAGAAAACTAAAGGCGGAAGCAAGTAGAATAATGTTTAAAATTAATTCTTTCCGGCGTTTTTCTTCGTCGATTTGTTTTAGAGAAATAATCTTTTTTAAGTTATTACCCAAGCGTCCAAAATTTTTTTTCAGTTTTGTACTTAACAGTTCTATAAAATATAGCAGCTTCATAGTATAAGAAAAACACTTCCAGTAAACCGGAAGTGTTTTTGTTTTTAATAGCGCCAAGGCGTCCCCGGATTGGAAATAATCGCGAGAATAGCCGCTAAGAGCGTTAAATTTTTTATATTTATTTTCATAATTTATTATTAAAATTAACAGGGCGATATCGACCTTTATCAGCTCTATAAGCTATCGCTTATCTTTGTAGGTCAACTTTATAACCCCGATTACTGGCGGTAAAAATATAGTGTTCGTTTTCTGTTTCTAGTTTTCGGCGAATGTTCATAATATGAACTTCGACGGTATTAGAAAAAGGATCAACTTCTTCATCCCAAACTTCTTCCATGATTTTTTGCCGGGAAATAAATTTTCCTCTATTAGTCATTAGATATTCTAAAAGAGAGAATTCGCGGGATGGCAGAGGAATGCGGACATCGTTTTTGGTTACCAAAAATTTATCTGGGTCAAGCTCTAAGTTACCGACTTTTAAAATTTTTCCGCGGAAATTAAGCGGGCGACGCAACAAAGCTTTTATTCGGGCTAATAGTTCGGAAAAAGCAAAAGGTTTTGTTAGATAGTCGTCAGCCCCTAGTTCAAATAATTCTATTTTGTCATTTAATTCTCCAAGAACGGTTAAGATAATTATCGGCGTGGAATTCTTGTCTTCTCTTAGCCGTTTTACTATATCAAAACCGCTTAATCGCGGTAGGTTGCAATCAAGGAGTATTAGTTCGTATTTATTTGAACGCGCAAAATCCAATCCAATCAAGCCATCGCTAGTTGATTCGACTTTAAAGCCGGCGTTATTTAGGGCCAGAGAAAGAGAGACGGCCATGTTTGGGTCGTCTTCGACAAGAAGTAATGACATATTAAGTTTATTTTATATAAATATTTAAAGGTAATCAAGAAAATTAATTGTTTTTTAAGAAGACGTTCTTATTATAACAAGTGGAATATGAAGAAAATCTAAAGATTTTTAATTCTTGTGGATAACTTTTTGGTTCAAAAAATAGTTTGCCTTTCTGGTTAATTCGCGATACTATTATTAATGATATGAGTTCGAAAATATTTAAAATTGCCCATAAAAACCATAAACTTGAGGTCTTGCGCGATAAGGCTTCCGACCCCTTTTCAATTAAAGAGGGGGATTTTAAATATGGTCAACTTAAAGACTCTTTTTATTATACCGATTGGACAGAACAGTCTTTTTTGTCTGATACCGAAAATAAGGAAACGGTTAGTCGGACATTTGATTTTAATCGTTTGAGATATTTTTGTTTGGCTATTATTTTTGTTTTAGCGGTTATTATTGTTCGCTCTTTCTGGTTGCAAGTCGTGAAAGGGGATTATTATCGGTTGTTAGCGGAAGGCAATCGTTTGCGCACGGAAACGATTGAACCGAAAAGAGGAATTATTTATTCAAAAGATCTTCGTCCGCTTGTGCGGAATAAAGCCAATTTTGTTCTTTATTTGCGGCCGATTGATTTGCCGAAAAATGAATTAGTACGCGATGAATTGATTCGTAAAGTAAGCGCTATTTTAGATGA
>CAYIZF010000064.1:0-3675 GCA_964367825.1 uncultured Gammaproteobacteria bacterium
GTATATAAACTATGTACAATTGTACATAAAACATGTATAATATAATCAAGAATAATTTAAATAAAAATTATTAAATATACTATATGCTAAACTTCCTGAAAAAGGGCGGAGGGGAAATTATTAAGCTGTTTTTTAAAAATCCAGACAAAGAATACTATTTTAGAGAAATTGCTAAAAATCTAAATAAAGAACCAAGCCATTATCAAAAGTATTTGGATAATTTGGTAGAAGATAATATATTATTAGATGAGCGCCGCGGAAATATGCGTTTTTTTAGATTAAATAAAGAGCACCCGCTTTATGAAGAAATAAAGAGTATCGTTTCAAAAACAATTGGCCTGGAAAATGAATTAAAAGAATTGGTTGACAAGCTTGACAGTGTTGATTGTGCTTTTATTTTTGGGTCAATGGCCAAAGGGACGGAAAACAGTAATAGCGATGTTGATCTAATGTTAATTGGAGATATAAACCAAGACGCTCTGACTACCGCGATAAGTTCTGTAGAAGGAAAAATCGCTAGGGAGATAAATTATCATATTTACAGTAACCAAGAAATTGTTAGAAAGATTAAGGAAAAAGATAGTTTTATATCTAATATTTTTTTATCTCCAATTATTAAATTAAAAGGAAATCCATATGATTTTACAGGAATTTCAAGTATTGCTAAATAACAACTCAATCGAACGTTTCCCCCTGGACCCAAAAGGGGTTGAAATAAAAATCGAGAAGGCTGACAGGTTATATAATTTTGCAAATAAAAATTTGTCCGGGGTAGGCACTGGGGACGAGGACATCGTGTATAACAATATCTATGATTCTATAAGATTATGCTGTGAAGCTATATTGTTAATTAACGGATATAGAGCAAAAACAAGCGGAGAAGGACATCATTATATCGTAATCAATACCGCCGCCATTTTACTTAACGGTGAGCTCGGTAATGAATTTCAAAGATTCCAACAAATGAGAAAGAAAAGAAATAGAATTGAATATGGTGATTTTATTGGAATTTCGGAAGTAGAATTAAGCCAAGCCCATGCTGATGCTAAAACTCTGTTGATAAAAGTCAAAGAGTTATATTCGATATTAAACGGGAAAGACGTATTTAAAATTTAAAAAATGAAAAATATCTATGCTTAAAAAAATTAAATTCAAGCTGATAAAAATAAAATATGCAGGTAAATCAATTGGTAACGACATCCGTATTGATATAGAACTATTGGATAAGATCTTGCGCGCCGATAAAAGGATGCAGGCTAGAAAAACCGCTGAATTTAATCAAGCGATAGGTGATTTTTTTTCTGACCAAAAAACATTTTCTGCCAAAGCAAAAATCACCATCACAGAGAAAGATATATTATTTAACGATATTGGAAAGATAGAAAAGAAAATTAAAGTCGATACGGATGATGTTAAACCACAAAAGTTCATCTATAATATTGAACTTCGCGAAAATCGTTTTGGTAAGACTTGGGGCAAGTCCTCTGCCATTTTTGAAGTTACGATTGAGGCCTCGGTCACGGAAACAACAAGATATATCCCTGATGTTAGTAATGGCTGGCTTAAAGTTAAGATTACAAGTGGCGAGACCGTTTCTCTCCCGGCCTTTTTAAAAGTGCAATCAGGGCATATTGAAAGTGGGCGTGAATATTTTACGATTTTAGAAGGTTCCTATAGGGGACAAAAAGCGTCTGTCAGTCTAGATAATGTAAACAATAACACTTCACGACTTCTGGCTGATGTAAAACACGAACCTTTAATTCATCTCCAATATTCCATTTCTCAAAAGAAACTGGTTATAGGTAATAAAAAATATAAAACTACAGATCATGCAGAGACGCCTTGGAAGAAAGGTTGGTACGATATTGAATTACCTGATTACCCTCACCCTAAAGGACGGGATTATGAGGGAAGGGCACCCAGAGCTATGAGTTGGTTTAGGATTGGGCACGAAGGAGAAAGATATCTACACACCGGCAGCCGCTCCCTGGGATGTATTACGGTTACTGAAGTGGAAAAATGGGATGAGATATATAATAAATTGATTAAAGCACGCAAAGGAGATTTTTTAAGCGTAGGCGCGCTTGAAGTAGTAGATTAATTATGAGGTTTATGATAAAAAATATTCGTAAATCAGGAATCTTAGGCATTATCGTATTATTTATGTTGATATCTGCTTTTTTGGTGTTTAAAAATATAAATCAAACGTTAATAGAAAGACAAATTTTATCAAGAAACGATTATCGTATATTTGCTTGCGGCGAAGAGATTTTTTTGAAAGCAGATGCAAAATCACTAATCACAAAAAGAAATGGTTTGTTTGCGCATAGCCAGCCAGGTAGCATTATTGCTAATGGCGCACCCTTAAATACTAATGATATTTTGCTGACCTCATTTTTTGATGCGGCCGGAGGCACGCTTGAATTTTCAAATGAACAGAAGAACATTCTTCGCGTGCCAACCGAAACTGGAGTGCGTGAGTTTCAATCGGGTGATTTATGCAAGGGAGAAAAGGCAAGGCTCTATGTATTACACCACAGAGTTGAGACATCAACAAAGCCCTGGTCTATCTATTCGCGGATCATGTGGAAATATTTTGATCATGTTTTAACAAATAATTATGGAGAGGTTCCGCCCGGAGATTGCTTTATATTTATTTTTGATTCAGAGGATGTTTTAGAGCGGCCATGGCCGCATTGCGCTTCCCATGAAGAAGCACTAGCTACCGGAGAACTGATTTTGGAGAAATAATATTGACTTAAGGAATTTATCCGATGCTTGTCGTTTCATTTCGGATTCCACCTTATTTGTTTCCCCTTGGCTAATTCCGGCGTAAATAAAAAGAGCATACTAAAAGTATGCTCTTTTTATTTCTGTAGTCTTAAAGTCCGATATTTCTCAAAATTTTGACGGAATTATTGGGGAAATTGAGAAGTGGGCGGAAATTTTTTGACATTTAACTATTATGGGTATATACTCATAATAGGCAGGGACAAAGGTCGATCTGCCATTATAAAAAATATTAATAATAAATTTATGCCAAGAATGAACGGAACTGGCCCAACTGGCCAGGGACCACAAACAGGCCGAGGGATGGGCCGCTGTGCTAGCGGAGAAAGAATGTTCTGGTGCGGACGTAGAATGATGGGCCGAGGCGGTTTTAAGCTTTCTTTATCGCCCGAAGATCAGTTAAAGGCTTTAGACGAAGAAGAAAAAGCTCTGTTGTCAGACTTAGAAGCAGTAAAAACAGAGAAAGAGGCTTTAAAAAGCCAAAAATAAAAGAAGGCATGGGAACCGGCCTCTTAATAAAAAGGGGCCGGAGAGCCTTCTCTTATAATTATAAAATAGCAAATAATAGATAATTTTTCAAGATTATGCCTAGACCAAGATTATGCCGAAAAACAGAATTCAATCCCGAAGTGACTTATTTTAAACCTCAAGGCATCCCCATGAGAGATCTTGAAGTTATTGAATTAACGATAGAAGAAATGGAATCGTATCGCTTACGGCATTTGGATAATTTAGATCAAAAAGAAGCAGCCTTAAAAATGCATACTTCGCCTAGTACTTATCAAAGGATTCTTTATTCGGCCTATGAAAAAATTGCTAAGGCGCTTATAGGCGGCAAGGCTATAAAGATTGTAAAATAATTTTATGAAAAAAATAATATTTTTT
>CAYIZF010000065.1:0-3641 GCA_964367825.1 uncultured Gammaproteobacteria bacterium
CATTAAAATTTTAACCGACAATATCATTAAGCATGGCGGGGAAATTTTAACTAATGAGGCGGTTAGAAGTATTTTAATGGTTGATGATAAAATAGAGAAAATTATCTTAGCTAGCGGACGGGAAGTAATAGCCGATAATTATATCGTAGCGACCGGCGGCAAGTCGTATCCGTTAACCGGTTCAACCGGCGAAGCTTATAAATGGTTGAAAGAGATGGGGCATAATATTATTTCTCCGCGGCCGTCTTTAGCCCCGATTGTTATGCGTGAAAAATATATAAAAGATTTAGAGGGTTCTAGTTTGGATAATATTAGACTTTGCCTTTATCAAGACGGTAAAAAGATAATTTGCTTAGCCGGAGATATGATCTTTACGTCTAATGGCATAAGCGGTCCGGCGGGATTGAATTTAAGCCGTTATATTGATATGTCCGCCGGTAATTTTAAAGTGGGAATAGATTTTTTTCCTAAGTTGACGCTAGTGGAGTTAGATGCTAATTTGCAGAAGATATTTGCCGAACATGGCAAGAAAAGTTTGAAAAAGTGCTTAACTGATTTAGTTTCGCAAAAGTTAGCTTCGACAATTATAAATTCATTAAAATTAGACGGAGAAAAAACTGCGGCAACTATTGGTCGCGCTGAACGTTTAGAGATTTCTGGTTTACTTAAGGATTGGCGTTTTTCGGTTGCGGCTCTCGGAAATTATGATAAAGCAATGATAACCGCCGGCGGATTAGATTTAAAAGAGGTTGATCCGAAGACTATGTGTTCTAAAAAAGTGTCTAATTTATTTGTTGCTGGAGAATTATTGGATCTCGACGGTCCGACTGGAGGCTATAATTTACAAATTTGTTGGAGTACCGGATATGTTGCCGGGGAAAGCGCGGTTTAAATAAAATTAAAATTGATAAATTATGTTTTTAGATTTTTTATTGTTAGCGGCCTCGTTGGTAATTATTATAAAAAGCGCTGATTTTACCGTGCGTTATTCCACAAAAATAGCGGAAAGTTTAAAATTGCCAAAATATATTATTGGCTTTTTAATCGTTGCTGTTATATCGATTTTACCGGAAACGATGGTGTCTATAAATTCCGCTTTAGAGAATGCGCCGGCTTTAGGTTTGGGTACTCTTTACGGTTCTAATGTTGCCGATTTAACTTTAGTTTTTGCTTTAACTATTTTTTTATCAAATCGCGGATTGAAAATTGAAAATAAACTTATTGAAAATCGTTGGTTTCATGTCGGAGCGATTGCTGTTCCTCTTATCCTTGGCCTTAATGGCTTTTATTCCCGTTTTGAAGGAGTAATCTTAATTGCTACCGGTTTAGCTTTCTATTTGTATATTTTACAGCGCAATAAAAGCGCCATTAAAATAAAACGCGAACCTTTTTCATATAGAAATTTATTTTTATTCTTGATTAGCTTAGGCGTCCTTCTTTTAGGAGCAAATTTAGCTGTTAAATATAGTATTGATTTAGCTGAATTGTTAAATATCAACCCAATCTTTGTTGGTATGTTTATTATTGGTTTAGGCACAACCTTGCCGGAATTAACTTTTGCCGTCAAAGCGGCTAAACATAACCACGATGACTTAGCTTTAGGTGATGTTTTAGGGACCGTAGTCGCGGACGCAACAATTGTAGTCGGCCTAATCGCGATTATTAGCCCGTTTTCTTTTGCGCCTCAACTGGTTTATGTGACGGGATTGTTTATGTTCTTAGCTATAGTTTTATTGTTTTATTTCATGAAATCTGATAAGATTTTAAGCAAAAAGGAAGCTTTATTTTTAATTTTATTTTATATATCGTTTGTAATAGCCGAATTGTTTATCAGCGGCTTGTACTAAAATCAACATTATGCAAAAAAAGTATCTGATTATTAACACGGGAAGTTCGAGTAAGAAGTATTCTTTTTATTCCGGCGAAGAGAAGATTTATTCCGCTCATTTTGAAAAAGAGGACGGTAATTTTATTGTTACTGAAACCGCGGAAAAAATTGGCAAAAAGAAAACAGCCATCGATGAAGATCGATATACTAATGCCATTAAATTTATTGTTTCTTCATTAATTGAGATCGGTTTAATTGAATCTAAAGAAAATATTGATTCAGTCGGGATAAGAATCGTTGCTCCCGGAGATTATTTTTTGACAAATCGTTTAATAGACGATGAATATCTGAAATTAGCCGACGGCGCTTTGGAAAAAGTACCTCTTCATCTTGGTCCGGCCTTGAGTGAAATAAAAAGAGCTAAAGAAATTTTAGGAGAAGATAAACCGATAATCGGCGTTTCCGACAGTTCTTTTCACGCCACAATTCCTGATCAAGCGAAATTATACGCTATCCCGATTGAGGATAGCCGTCGCTTCGGTATTCGTCGCTTCGGTTATCACGGTATTTCCGTTCAATCGGTAATAGGTCGAGCGGCTGGATTATTAGGACATTTGCCGGAAAAAGTTATTGTTTGTCATTTGGGTGGCGGCGCCAGTATTACAGCGGTTAAAAACGGAGAAAGTATTGATACTTCAATGGGATTTACTCCTCTTGAGGGGCTAGTTATGGCCACTAGAGTCGGTGATATTGATGCCGGAACAGTTCTTTATCTTTCAGAAAAACTTAACAAAGATCATAAAGAATTAGAGTCTTATTTTAATAATAATTGTGGTTTACTTGGTTTATCCGGTAAAAGTGATGATATTCGGGAATTATTGGTTAATGAAAAAAACGGCGATTTGGATTCGAAATTGGCTTTGAAAATTTATGTTAATCGCGTTAAGCAATATATCGGACGTATGGCGGCTGTCTTGGGTGGTGTCGATTTATTGATTTTTGCCGGTACAGTCGGAGAGAGATCATTTATTATGCGCGAAAGAATATGTGATAACCTAAAATTTTTAGGTGTAGAGCTCGATGAGGAAATTAATAATAAATCAGAGGGTGTGGAAGCGGAAATAAATAAAGCCGGCGCCGGCGCGCAAATCTTAATAGTTAAAACGGATGAAATGGAAGAAATCGCCAAAGAAACATATCGTCTCTCTAAAGATTTATAGCTTACTTGAAAATAACTATCTTGAATTAATTACTTGATAGCCTTATACTGTATACGGTTTAATTTAAATTTAACAAAGTAAAAGTTTATGAATACAAAAATAATTGCTACTATCGGTCCAAAAACAGAATCAAAAGATGCTTTATTGGATTTGTTTAACGCCGGCGTTGATATTGTTCGTGTTAATTTTTCCCATGCCACCTATAAACAGTATGAAAAAATTAAAAGCATAATAGACGCCTATAATAAAAAAAATAAAAAGCACGTTTCTATAATGTTGGATTTGCAGGGTCCGCGCATTCGCGTTGGTAAAATGCCGGAAGACGGAATAATGATGCATGTTGATGATATTTATCGATTTACTTATTCAAAGATGCCTTATAGAGAGGGTGGTATTATCCCGATTGGTAATAGCGAGCTTTATAAAGATATTAAGAAGGGCGAACCGTTATTTCTATGTAATGGCGCAATTGAATTAACCGTTTTGGAAGTAAAAGATAAAATCATTACCGCTAAAGTTATCACTAACGGCGTCTTGAGTTCTAATAAGGGGATTAATGTTCCGGATACAAATATTAAAAAAGGCGGACTTAC
>CAYIZF010000066.1:0-3635 GCA_964367825.1 uncultured Gammaproteobacteria bacterium
CCTTATAAAAGACCTAGCTTAATACTTGAAGATATTGAAAGTTTAAAAAAAATAAATAAAAAAATTGGTAAAATTCAAATTATTTATGCCGGAAAAGCCCATCCGGACGATGTTGTTGGTCGAACTTTAATTTCCGAAGTCAATAAGAGAATAAAGGGCCTGGAAAAAGAAATTAATATAGTTTTTATTTCCGACTACGATATAGAAAAAGCTAAAATTTTAGTGGCTGGTTCAGATCTTTGGCTTAACAATCCCGTTGCTCCGAATGAGGCTTCCGGCACAAGCGGAATGAAAGCGGCTCATAACGGAGTACCTCAATTAAGCACCCTGGATGGCTGGTGGCCAGAAGCCGAGCATAAAAATAGAACAGGTTGGGATATTGCTGAGAAAAATTATAAAAATGATTTACACCAAGTTCTGGCAGAAAGAATAATCCCCCTATATTACAAAAATGAAAAGGAATATTATAAGATTTGTCGTAACGCCATAGCCTATAATGCCAGTAAATTTAATACCCAAAGAGTCCTAAAAGAATATATTAAAAAGGCTTACTCATAGTATGGTTTTACTTTTTATATAAATAAATAGATAAAAGACCCGCGATGGTATCAAGGGTCCTTTTTAATTACCATTGACAAAAAATATTTCTTATAGTATTCTTTTCTATTAGTTTTGTTCTTTGAAAAGCGGTTAAAATCAGGTTAATTATTAAGCCTATTAGTCATCTAGCGGGTTTTATAATTAATCTGACTATTAACTTAATTTAAATAAAAAATGAAAAATTTTTTGTTGGCTAAGCCTTATGTTTTTATGGAAAATTTAATTTCCGTAGAGAGAGGAGTAATGGTGTTGGCAATCTTATTGGTTGCTACGTTATTACTTCGGATATTTCTTTTTGGGAATAAATCATTTTTTGCATTTTTTAGTGTATTTTTTGCAATGACCATTTTTTCAATTATCGGGTCATTTGTAATTTTCCAATTCAAGGAAAAACCATTTTTCTTTTTTTTAGGAGCAGGATTCGTCGTGAATGCGGTTGTTTCATTTTTTATGGCGTTTCATAATCTCAAGCCATTTGAAAACCGAATTAACAATAGATGCCTGGCATATGAAATAATATCCCTGTTGACTTGTATACTAATAATTACAGGCTTAACAAAGATATTTTTATCTGCTTTTTAACAGGAAAAATATTGGTAGTTATAATAGAAGTCTCGGCAATAGTCGAGGCTTTTTTATTTTGTCTTTTAAATTATGCTATAATTAGCTACACGGTAGTTGGTTTTTAAAATTTAAGCAGAATATTGGAATAATATACTAATAGAGCTTATAATCTTAATTATATAGTTTAAATTATAATTGATAAAATTAAAAATATGGATGATATCTATAGTGCATCGCTTGCGTTGCATAAAGAAAAAAAAGGAAAAGTGTCTATTGCCAGTAAGGTGTCTTTGAATACAAAAGAAGATTTAAGCTTAGCTTATACTCCGGGTGTGGCTGAGGTTTGTCGCGCTATCGCTAAAGATAAGAAACTAGCAAAGGAGTTAACGTTGAAAGGAAATACGGTTGCGGTTATTACCGATGGCAGCGCTATTCTTGGTTTAGGGAATCTTGGTCCGGAAGCTGCCTTACCGGTCATGGAAGGGAAATGTATTTTATTTAAAGAGTTTGCCGGAGTTGATGCTTGGCCGATTTGTTTAGATACTCAAGACTCGGAAGAAATAATTAAAACCATAAAATATTTAGCGCCGGTTTTTGGCGGGATAAATCTTGAAGATATTTCTGCGCCACGTTGTTTTGAAATTGAAAGTCGGCTTAAGGAAGAATTAGATATTCCGGTGATGCACGATGATCAACATGGGACAGCAACTGTCGTTTTAGCGGGACTTATTAATGCTTTAAAAGTTAAAGGAAGTAACAAAGAAAATGTTTCAGTAGTTGTCAGCGGCGCCGGGGCGGCGGGTGTAGCGATTACTAAATTATTATTAGCTTACGGCTTTAAAGATATTATTGTTTGCGATAGACAGGGAGTAATTTATGAAAACCGTGAGGCGTTAACTCCAGTTAAGACCGAGCTAGCGGCGATTACTAATAGATTAAAGAAAATTGGCGATTTAAGCGAAGTTATAAAAGGGGCAGATGTTTTTATTGGTGTTAGTTCGGCGGGAATTTTAAGCGCCGATATGGTTAGGACGATGAATCCTAATCCGATTATTTTTGCTTTAGCTAATCCAATATCGGAAATAATGCCGGAAGAAGCAAAGAACGCCGGCGCTTTAGTTGTGGCGACCGGACGCAGTGATTATCCTAATCAAATAAATAATGTTTTAATTTTCCCTGGAGTTTTTCGTGGCGCGCTTGATAATGGCGTAAAACAGATTACGGATTCAATGTTGATTAAAGCGGCTAAAAATTTAGCTAGTATGATAAAAGAGCCAATGGCTGATTCTATTTTGCCGAGCCCCTTAGATAAAGGAGCGGCTAAAATAGTTGCCGCGGCGATTAGTAATTAAAAGAAGTTTAATAAAATAATTTTAGATATTTTATGCATTTTATAAAGAATGATTTTAAATTCTGGCGCCATTTGATTAATACCTGGTCAGTTTTCTTTTTCTTATTTGTTATTTTCGATTTTATCAGTAATAATGCTTATCGAGATTTCTTAGACGTGGTATCTATTATTTATATTAGTATTTTAGCCATTTATAGTAGCAATAAAGAGTTTGAACGTTGGTATGATAAACATGAGAGCCAACATCCCGGAGAAATTTTTGTGATTATTTGGTCGGTTTTGATTTTTGTTTTATTTAGCTTAAGTTGTATTTTTGATAATGGTTATAAAATGCCGACTTCGGTTGTATCTGCTTATATCGCCGTGTTAACTATCTTGGCAGTTACAAAAAAGTCAAAAGAAATGTATTTACTTAGAAGAGCGTCTTTAAGAAGAAAAAGATAGAGATAGAGAAGATAATAGATAACCAAAAATAAAAAAGACCATTTTAGCGGATGGCCTTTTTTCTATTTCTTATTTAATTAAGTCTAAAACCTCATCGCGTTTTTTTTCCATTATCTCTTGGCTGGTAGCCTCAAGATTCAAACGAATTTTTGGCTCAGTGTTTGATCCGCGGACATTAAACCAGAAATCGGAGTATTCAACCGTGACCCCGTCAAGCTCATTTATTTTTCCATCCGCATATTTTTCTTTAATCGTTTTAAATACCGAGTTTTTATCAGCGACTGTTCGATTTATTTCTCCGGAGAGAAAATATTTTTTGTATGAGTCGATTTGTTCGGAGACGGTTTTTTCACTGGCAGAAAAAAGAATTAATAATTTTAATATCATTAGGCTCGGGAATTCGAAACAACCAATTGGGCTATTGAAAAAGAAATGTCCGGAAGATTCGCCGGCAAAATAAATATCCTCTTTTAACATTTGTTCTTTGATTAATGAATGTCCAACGCGGGTAATAACTGGAATTCCACCTGCCGCCGTTATCATATCCGGTGTTATTTTTCCCGGACGAATATCATAACCGATTTTTGATTCGGGTTTATCAGCTAAAAATGATTGGGATAATAAACCGCGGATAATTGCCGGGCTGATTATTTCCCCTTTATCATCGACAAAAAAT
>CAYIZF010000067.1:0-1675 GCA_964367825.1 uncultured Gammaproteobacteria bacterium
GATTAATAAAAATATAAAGATAACTGAATTTGTTAAACTTGCCCGCGTATCAGCGTCATCTACTGCTAGTCGAGGCAAGAAACAATTTTTTCATCATCAATCTTCTGGTCGTCAATCTTCTGGTCGACCATCGTCGGGTCGTCAATCATCAGGTAGACCATCCTCGGGTCGTCCATCTCGCCCATCTCGTCCATCCAGTTCGTCTAATCGCTTTGTGCGACATAAAAAATAGGTTTAATAATTATTTTTCAGTTGTGAGTTTTAGCCATTCTTCTTCTGTTTCTTTTATTTCTTTTTCAATATTTTCTAGTTCGTTCTTCTTTTTCATATCGTGATTAACCGGGTTATTAAGAAAGTATTGATAGATAGCTGCTCGTTTTTCTTCCAGTTTAGTTAATTTATTTTCCAGACTTTTTATTAATTTTTTTGTTTCTTTATTTTTTTCGTAATCGGAAATTACATCAGGTTTATTCTTTAGTTCTCCAGTCGCTTTGTCTTCGGCTTGGTTCGTTATCGCTAATCTCTTTTCTAATTTAGAAACATATTCTTCATAATCATGGTAATGGCGTTTGGCTTTGCCGTTGTCAATTTCAATAATTCCACCAGCTAACATATTGGCAAAAGTTCGATCGTGGCTGGTAAAAATAATTGTCCCATTAAATTCCGCTAGCGCTTCGCCAAGCGCTTCGACAGTTTCAAAGTCTAAATGATTAGTCGGTTCGTCAAGAATTAAAACATCCGGTTTACCCAGTAATAATCCGGCAATAATTAAACGAGATTTTTCACCGCCGCTTAATACGCCAATTTGTTTTTTTAAATCATCACCGGAAAAAAGAAAATCACCGGCCATTTGTAAAACTTTTTCGGTTTTGAGATTTGAATCAGCCACTCGTCTTAAATAATCGCCGACTTGTTCATTGGGGTTTAAACCGTTTAATGAAGTTTGGCTATAGTATCCTTTTTTTAATCCAGTAAACCAACTGAATCTTCCGGCTAGCGGTTCAATTTCGCCAACTAAGGTTTTTAAGAGAGTACTTTTTCCTTGGCCATTATCGCCGACAACAATAATCTTTTCTCCGCTTTTAATATCAAAATCAAAACCGCTCACTAAGACTTTATTATCGTAACCGATAGACATTTCATCAACTGATAAGACGCGGTTTTTTTTCTTTTCAATCGGCGGGATATTTATTCGGACGCTTGAGGCGTTATGTTCGATGCTGATTTTATGGGTTTGTAGTTTATCTATTTTCTTAATAAACGCCTGCGCTTGTCCGGCCTTAGTGGCTTTATAGCGAAAGCGGTCGACAAAATCTTGTAGATGCTTTTGTTCTTTTTCGATTTTCGCGTTTATTTTTTGTTCGCCGGCCGCTCGTTGTTCTTTGTAAGCTAGGTAGGCTTCAAGCGGTTGGGGAAAAGCTAAACAGCGGTGAGGGGTTATTTCCATTGTCTCTAAACAAGTATTTTTTAAAAATTCTCGATCATGGGAGATGATTAAAAAACCGCCTTTATAACTTTTTAAAAAATCTTCTAAAAGTAAAATAGTTCCTAAATCAAGATAATTTGTTGGTTCATCAAGTAAAATAAGATTGGGCTCAGTTAGAAGCATGGCGCTTAGTTTTAAGCGCATTAACCAACCGCCGGATAATTCACTGGTGGTTTTTGTTAATTGTTC
>CAYIZF010000067.1:1775-3605 GCA_964367825.1 uncultured Gammaproteobacteria bacterium
GAGAAAATTGTTTGGCCGCTGTATTTTTTGCCTAAATTGTTGACTTGCAGTAAGGGAACCATAAATTAACAGAATATTTGCTCTATCATTTAATCTAATAATATAATAAACGTATTATTTAATTTGGGCAAACCGGAAAAGAGAGCAAAAATAGAAAAGTGAAAATTGGCGTTTTCTGATGGAAATAAGCGGCTTGTTATGATAATATTTATAATATGATTATTAATTTTGCGCTATGAAAGAATTTTATCATTTAAAGAGCGATGAGGTTTTTCTTTCGATTAACTCTTCGGAAAAAGGCTTATCAAACGATGAGGCTAAAAAAAGACTGGCTAAATATGGACAAAATATTTTAGGTGAGGAAAAACCTTGTAGTCGTCTAATTATTTTTCTATCACAGTTTAAAAGCCCCTTGATATATGTTTTGATTGCCGCCGCTATATTATCTTTTTTGGCCGGCGAAGTTACCGACGCCCAAGTAATTGCTGCCGCTATTTTTATTAATGTTGTTATTGGGTTTGTTCAGGAAAATAAAGCGAATTTGGCTTTAGAGAAATTAAAAATGATGGTTGAGCATCGTGCGATTGTTATTAGAGACGGAAAAGAAATAGAAATTCCGGCTGCGGAAATAGTTGTCGGCGATATTTTGGTTTTGCGCGCCGGCCGGTTTGTTTTGGCTGATGCGCGTTTATTTCAAAGTTATGAGTTAGAAACCAATGAAGCGAGTTTAACTGGAGAATCTTCAGCGGTGATGAAAAGCATTAATCCTGATGAAATTGGCGCGGCTTTGGCTGACCGAAAAAGCATGGTTTATGCCGGGACAAATATTTTAAATGGTTATGGTCTAGCGGTGGTCGTAGCTATTGGTAAAAATACCGAAATCGGAAAAATTTCTGAAATGGTAAAAAATGCCGAAGATAGTTCGACCCCATTACAAAAAAGATTGGCTGGCGTTTCTCGATTTTTAGGATTAGCGGCCGTGGTTGCTTGCGTTATAGTGATTGTGGCGGGATTAATAAATGGTTATCGATTTTTAGATATTTTTTCCTCGGCCGCGGCAATTGCTGTCGCTGCTATTCCCGAAGGAATGGCGGTGGCCGTTACCGTTATTTTAGCTTTAGGCATGAAACGAATAGTAAAAAAGAAGGCTTTGGTTAGAAAACTTTTAGCCGCTGAAACTCTTGGCTCAATTACGGTTATTTGTTCTGATAAGACCGGTACCTTAACCGAGGGGGTAATGAAATTGGAAAAAATTATTTTTCCCTCAGGAGATGTTTCTCTTGAAAAACTCATTAAAAATAAAAAATTACAAGATTCCCCTGATTTATTAACTGCTTTTAAAATCGGGCTATTATGCAATAATGCCGTGTTGTCGGAAAACGGCCGGAGAGATCTTGGTTCGGCGCTTGAAGTTTCTATTTTAAAATCTGCTAAGGCATTAGACATTAATCGGGAAAAATTTTTATCCGAATCAATCGGTTTAGCGGAGATGCCTTTTAACAGCGCAAAAAAATTCATGATTAGTTTGCGCCAAGAAAACAATACGCCGATACTTTATGAAAAAGGGGCGGGAGAAATTATTGTCGATAAATGTAATACTTGGCAAAAGAACGGGCAAATAGAAAAAATGTCATCCGAAGCCCGATTAAAATTAAAAGAAACTTTTGAAAATTTAACTGCCGACGGTTATCGCGTTATCGCTTTAGCTTATCGTCGACTTGATAAAATTCCTTTTTCTTTAGAAGTTGAGTATAAAGATTGGTTATTGATTGATAACCAACTTACCTTTGTCGCTTTTGCGGCTTTTCGTGATCCTTTGCGCCGAGAAGC
>CAYIZF010000068.1:0-3592 GCA_964367825.1 uncultured Gammaproteobacteria bacterium
TAAACCGCGGATAATTGCCGGGCTGATTATTTCCCCTTTATCATCGACAAAAAATATGCGGTCGCCATCACCATCGGTTGAAATTCCTAAATCAGCTTTATGTTCTATGACTGCCTTTTCTAAATCTACTAAATTTTCTTCCTTTAAGGGGTCGGCTTCATGTGCCGGGAAAGAGCCATCAAGTTTAAAATTTAAGGGAATCGCTTCGCCCGGTATTTCTCGTAAACTTGGTTCAAGATAAGTTGCCCCCATTCCATTGGCTGAATCGGCAACAATTTTTAGATTTTTTATCTTTTTTATATCAATTAGACCGAAAGTATATTCGAGTTCGTCTTTTAATGAATTCTCATTATATAAAATTTGTCCTGGATTTTCTGCTGGCAAAAAATGATTAGCAAATATTTGTTCTTTAATAAATTCGATTCCGGTTTCACCGCTAATTGGAATGCCTTTAGCTCTAACCATTTTAAAACCGTTCCATTCTTTTGGATTATGTGAAGCGGAGACTATAATTCCTCCATCATATCCATATTTTGCGACGGCAAAATAAAAAGTTGGTGTTGAAATAAGACCCAAGTCTATCGCCTCGGTGCCGGCCGCCACCAATCCTTTTATAAGCTTATCTTTTAGTGCCGGGGAAGATAGTCGCATGTCATAAGCGACAGCTATTTTAAGAGTTTTATCTGGTTGATAATCTGGATCATTTTTTCGTAGTTCAACGAAAGCTAGACCTAATAAATAGGCCATTTCATTATCAAAGTCGGTTCCGTAGATACCACGGATGTCGTAAGCTTTAAAAATGCTTGGATTGATTGGAAGCATAAATGAATATTCCGCCTAGGCCAAGCCAGACAGATAATAAACTGATTATCCAGCCGACATAAGGAGCGGCAAATAGCAACCAGCAAATAACCACGCCTAAAATTAAAGACCAAATTAATTTCGGGTTATTTTTTTTATTAATATTTTTTAAGATTAATGAACCAACTAGAATAGCAGTAAATATTTTTGCGACATACATTATTATAAACCACCCGGTAAAAATTATTAGAGATAATGGAATTCCGATTAGGGTGAATATTAATAGAATGGCGGCCAAAGGCAAGGTTATCATTAACGTTAAACCATAAATAGAACAGCGTAGCGGATTTTCTTCTATTTTTTTTATTATTTTTGGTGTTAGATCTTTACTTAAAAAGACAAAAACTAAACCGACGGCCAGTGCTCCGAAAATAGAGTATATTGCTGGCCATAACCAATCGGAGAAACTTATGTTTTTAGAAACTTGTGGACTTTTTTGGGTTATTTCACCGTTAATTTTTGCTCCTTTGGCGATTTCAGCTGGTTTTTCGGCAATATAAATAAGGTTATTATTGATTGTCGCTTCAGGAGTGACAGTTAAAATACCATCTAAAATACTATCAGACATTTTAACATTAATATTTTTGCCGATTTTTCCAGAAATTAAAAGACTTCCAAAATTACCGGCTAGGCCACCATCAATATCACCATGAGATTCCATTATACTGCTGGCCGCTGTTACATCCCAACCAACTTTACTTTCGGATCCGAGGGTAGTACTTTCACTGAAGATGCTGACATTTCGAGCAATTAATCCATTTATGGTTATTATTGATCCGATAGCGCGTACATTTCCATTTACTCGGCCATTTATCGTTATGTTTTGGGTAGCGGCAATTATATCACCTTCAATATTGCCGTTTATATTAATTGTTTGCGCAATAGCGATTAAATCGCCGGCAATATCGCCATCAACTGTAATTGTGTCTCCGGCAACATAAAGATTCCCGCTAATAATTTCATCTTTCGGGACATAGACTGAATCTCCTGTTTTTGTGTCAAAAGCTTTAACGGCGCCGAATGGCAAAAACAATAAAGCGGAAATTAGAATAAATTTTATAAATAGGTTTTTCATATATGGTTTTAACTAAATAATGTTGTGAAATTAGAAAAAATGGTATATTGTTAGATAGATTATAACTCAAGTATAACAGGAATTATATGATTGGAGCAATAGAATATTTATTAATTAATCATGTCAGGGAGATAAAAAGTCGTGATGATTTAGAGGCGATTAAGCGGCTTTTGTGTAAAAAATTTGGATTGTCGGCAATTTTAAATTCCGATATTTTAAAAGAATACCGCGCCTTACTTAAAGATAAAAAAATTAAGCAAACAGATGCTTTGGAGAAAATATTACGTAAAAGAACTGTCCGAACAATGTCTGGTATTGCCCCAGTGGCCGTTTTAACTAAATCTTATCCTTGTCCGGGACATTGTGCTTATTGTCCCCACGAAACAGATGTTCCGACGAGTTATTTGTCTAATGAACCGGCGGTAATGCGAGCGATTCGTTGTAAATATGATCCATATGTTCAGGTAATTTCTCGTCTAAAAGCGTTAGTAAATAACGGGCATCAACCAACTAAGATAGAACTTATTGTTATCGGCGGAACCTGGAGCTATTTACCGGTTAAATACAAATATTGGTATATTTTAAATTGTTTTAAAGCGGCTAATGATTTTCAGAAAAAAGAAATTAATTTTAAGGATTATTATAAAAAGAATCTAAGCCTTAATGACTTGAAAAAGTTTTTAAAGAAAGAACAGAAGAAAAATGAAGAAGCTAAATATAATATTATCGGTGTTACTTTAGAAACTCGTCCGGACTATATCAATGAAAAAGAGTTAAGAGAAATGAGAGAACTCGGTTGCACGCGTGTCGAAATTGGCGTGCAGGCGATCGACGATAAAATATTAACTCTTAATAAGCGCGGTCACGGTGTTAAAGAAATTGCCGAAGCGACAAAATTATTAAAACAGTTTGGTTTTAAAGTCACGTATCATTTAATGCCGGCTCTTCCCGGAGCAACTCCGAAAAAAGATTTAGAATTATTTAAAAAATTATTTAGTGATGCCAGATTTCAACCTGACCAAATAAAATTTTATCCGACCGTCGTCACTAAAGGAAGTTTACTATATAAATGGTATAAACAAGGGAAGTATAAACCATATTCCGATAAGGCTTTGCAAGAATTAATTATTAAATGCAAGGAATCAGTTCCGACTTATGTTCGAATTATCCGTTTAATTCGCGATATTCCTGCTGAGTCAATTATTGCCGGTAATAAAATTACTAATTTGCGCCAAGTGATGCAGCAAAAAGGAGTAAAGTGTAATTGTATTCGTTGTCGTGAGGCAAAAGATCAGCCAATAAAAAAATATCAATTAAACATTGTTGAATATCCAGCTTCCGGCGGACAAGAATATTTTATTAGCGCTGATAGTTGTGATGGAAAAATATTATTTGGTTTTTGCCGTTTGAGAATAGATAAAAATAGCCAGATTGCCCCAGCGATTATTCGCGAGCTTCATGTTTATGGTGAGTTGGTTACTGTCGGAGAAATAAAAAAAGTTCAGCATAGTGGATTGGGTAAGGAATTGTTAAATGCGGCCGAGAGATTGATTGCGGCGGCCGAGATCAATAAGCTGGCAATTATTTCTGGAGTCGGTGTTCGTGGATATTATAAGAAGTTGGGTTACAAATTGGAAAAAACATACATGCAAAAAA
>CAYIZF010000069.1:0-3551 GCA_964367825.1 uncultured Gammaproteobacteria bacterium
ACATTAAGATATGTTAATTAATTCTAACAAATTTATGACTCTAAAAACTTATCGAAAAATCAGGTTGGTTATGATTTTTGTTTTGGCCTTTATTTTTAGTCAGGCCATCGCTTTGAAAAATTATATTATTCCGATTGGCGTGATGATTGTTGCTGCTTTATTTTTAATATGGCTTCGTCGCCGCGTAAAGGACGTTATCGCCGATGAAAGGGATTATGCGACTGGAGGGAAAGCAGCGCTTTTAGCGATTCAGATATACGGTTGGTTTGCGTCTATTTCTATGTTCGTGCTTTATGCTCTTCGCGATATTAATCCGGCGTATGAACCGATTGCGATTACTCTAGCTTCTTCAACCTGTATCTTGATGTTGATTTATGGATTTATTTTCCGCTATTTTAATAATTTTCAATTCTCTAAGAAGAAGTGGCTTTTCTTGGTGGTCGCTTCTTTGTTTGCCATTATTTTAACCATTGGTGTTTTACGCACTTTTTCCGGGGAAGATAATTGGATTTGTAAGGATGGCGCTTGGCAGAAGCACGGACAGCCATCTTTTCAGGCCCCCAATACTGAATGTAAATAATTATGAAAAATAATATCCGTGAATTACGGACAAAATTAAATATGACCCAAGAAGATCTCGCGCAGAGAGCGGGGGTTAGAAGGGAAACTATTGTGTTCTTAGAACAAGGAAAATATAATCCGTCTTTGAATTTAGCCTACGAAGTTTCAAAAGCGTTAAAAGCCTCGATTGATGAGGTTTTTATCCTAAAAAGTTAGTTTAAACCATAATCGCGCTGGGAAAATTTGCCTTTTTTTTAATAAATAGATAAAATGTTTTCGAACACAAGAAAGTAAGATGAGAGGTGTCACCTGCCTGCCGGTAGGCAGGGAGCGGTTTAATAAAATATATTGGAGAGGTGCCAGAGCGGTTTAATGGAACAGTCTTGAAAACTGTCGTCGATGAAAGTCGACCGTGGGTTCAAATCCCACCCTCTCCGCTTTCCGGTTTTGAAACATTTTGGTTTTTAAACGATACAATCATTGTAAAACAAAACCTGTGATAATATCACAGGTTTTATAATTACTCGTCTAATATTTCAGTCAGATCATTCAGTAATTGTCAACCGATTGACAAATGTTATTAGTTGTGATATAGTTTGATGATAAAAAATTTGAACTTTCACAAAAAATTATAAAAAATGGAAAAAAAAGAAATTATGGATGATGGAATTTTTCTCTTTTCAGTTGAAAAACTGAGTATTGAGGACCCGATTAAGTATCTTGAAGACAAGGGTATTTGCTTTGATCCCTTAGCCAGAATAATTCTAGTAAAGTCATCAAAAGCGGGATGGTTTAAAAGAATTTTTTCTTTTGAAAAGAAGCCTGCTGAAAAAACCAAGATTGCTATCTTGGACTCTAAACATATTTCCGGTATTGGCACTAAACACACCGCTGAAGATGTGTTTGAAACAGTCGAAAAATTAAATCTTTTGTATCCAACCCCAAAGCTTATCTTCTCAGTATTAGAAAAATTGGATGCCGAAGATTTTATTGTGGACATGAAAATTGATGAACTGGTTCTTTTACATAAGCCAGTTAGGATAGCGGGAAGTAATTATGTATTGAATGCCCATCTATCAGTAGATGGCTGTTCTTATAAGGTTACCATCGGTGCAACGTATTTTTTCCCAAAAAGAAAATGGGAAGAAAAAACCGGTTTTGTTCTGGAAGAAAAAAAATAGAAAATAATCTTCCTCTCACACAAATATCAGCTCAAGTTTATTTAATAAACTGAGCTGATTTTTTTTATAGCACCGATTTTAGGATAAATATTTCAAATTTTAGTGGTTTTATGATATGATAAAACTATATAAAAGCCGCTATGAAAAAAAAATATTTAGTCATGGCCATTTTAATAATAGCTGGCACTGCGCTCGTGTCGCTAGCTTGGTCGTGGTATCTTGACTATAAAGAGGCTGATAAATCTCTATATAATATCGAAAAGAAAGAGGTGTTAGTGGTTGGAAGCAATATGCCTTATGGCGTAATGGAATTTTTTGACGAAAATAACCAGCCGGCCGGAGTTGACGTCGATATCGCTAAAGCGTTAGCCGCCCGTTTAGGGGTTGATTTAAGGTTTGAAAATTATAATTGGGACGAATTGTTTGCAAAAGTAAAAAATGGGGGAATCGATTTAGCAATGTCGAGTATATCAATTACCGAAAAAAGACAGAGAGAAATGCTTTTTAGCGATTCTTATTTTAATGCCGGGCAAGTGGTTATCGTTAATTCGGAAAATAATAATTTAGAAGGGATTAATAGTTTGGTCGGAAAAAAGATTGCCGTTTTTGGAAATTCCACCGGTTATGACGAAGCGTTAAAATATACTTCGGAAGATTTAATTTCGGTTTATGTTGATTTTGATTCCGAAACCGCCGGCCGTAATATGATTGCCGATTTGAAATCGGAAAAAATTGATGCCGCCATTATTGATTATGTTTTAGCTTTAAGTTTAATTAAAGCTGATTCGGAGATAAAAATCGTCGGCGTGCCGTTTACAAAAGAAAATTATGGGATTGCTACAAGAATAGATAATGTTTTACTGATTAAAAAGATAAATTCTATTTTATCCGATATGGAAAAAAAGGGGGAACTGCAGGCGATAAAAATAAAATGGGCTAAATATTAAGTAATTTAAATATTAAGTAATTTAAATATTAAAAATAATCCGCCGAACAGGCGAAATAAACATTATGAAAATTTTAATCATCGACGATGACATTAGCGCGGCCACTACGCTCAAGGCTCTATTGATGAGTCAGGTAGATTATGAAATCGACACTGCCTTCGGAGGAAAAGAGGGGTTGGAAAAAATGAACAATACTCCCTACGACCTCTTGATTTTAGATATCATGATGCCGGATTTTAGCGGTATTGATGTGTGCCGAGCGATGGCCAAGGATGAGAAGATAAAAAATATTCCGGTTCTTTTGGCTTCGGCTTTGCCGATTGCTTCTAAAGAGCTCGAAGAGTTGCTTAACGAATTTCGCGCGCAAGTGACTATTAAAGGCGCGCTCGAAAAACCTTTCGTGCTTGAAGATCTTTTAGCGGCTATAAAAAAATAATCTATGAAAAGATTCATTATTATCGTCTTGGTATTTTCCGCGGTAGTATTGGGCAGTATTTATTTTTTAAATCGCTTGTTGGACGAAAAAGAAAATTCCCTAACAAAGATAAATCCGGTCGTTATTGGTTTTTCTATGGGAACGACGCGAGAAGAACGTTGGTTTCGGGATCGCGATTTGTTTATTAAAAGAGCCCAAGAGTTAGGGGCGGGCGTGATTGTCACTTTATCGAATTATGATGCCGAAAAACAGATTTCCCAAATTGAAAATCTGGTCAGTCAAGGCGTTGATGTGATTGTGGTTATTCCATCCGATTCGGAAAAGATAAAACCGGCGATTGAAGAAGCAAATAGGGCCGGAGTTGAGGTTATCGCTTATGATCGATTAATTAAAAACAGTAAGATAGATTTATATATTTCTTTTGAT
>CAYIZF010000070.1:0-1886 GCA_964367825.1 uncultured Gammaproteobacteria bacterium
TTCGTCCCAAGATGGACGATGATAAACCTCTTTTTTTATCTCGTTTTCTTCTGCCATATTAATAAAATTTAATACTTTAAATTACTTTTATTTTAACCTATTATTTAAATAAAATAAATCTTGACAGATATCGTTTTCTGTCTTTATGGGCTTTAAAAAAGATGAAAAAAGAGCTACACTAGTAGTAGAAATTTTGTTTTTTTTAATAAATTAATTGATTATATATATGCTGGAAAAATTTATTGAAAATTTAGCTAATAATAAAGAAATATATTTTAACGTCAAGGCTATTACTGGAGCTCCGGAAACAGAAATTCGAGATGAAATGGCGGACGGTACTATTAAAATTGCCTTAGCAGCTAAACCGGATAAAGGAGAAGCTAATCGTGAATTAATAAATTACCTGGCCGAAGTTTTAGAAGTAAGAAAATATCAAGTAAAAATTGTTAGTGGTCTAACAGAAAAACATAAATTAATAAAAGTTAGTCGCTAGAAAATATATGGATTTGTCGGTGGTTATTGTTTCTTGGAAAGTAAAAGATAAATTAAAAGAAAATCTCAACGCTTTGTTTAATTCGCAAGGCGATTTTAAATTCGAGGTATTTGTAGTTGATAATAATTCCAGTGATGGCACGGTTGAAATGATAAAAGCCGAGTTTCCTTCAGTGGTGTTAATTGCCAATCCCGATAATCGCGGTTTTGCGACTGCTAATAATCAAGCGCTTGGATTAGCCAGTGGTAATTACATCCTTCTTCTTAATCCGGATATGCTGGTTAAGCCGAATACTTTAGCCGAAGCTCTGTTGTGGGCAAAAAACAATCCGCAAGCAACGGTGGTTGGTTGTAAATTAGTTAATGGCCAAGGAGAAATAGTAAAACAGATTCGTCGTTTTCCGAAATTTTCCGATCAGTTGGCGGTGACTTTAAAATTACCGCATCTTTTTCCGAGAATTGTTAATAAATATCTTTGTTCGGATTTTAATTATAATGAGCCGGCTAAAGTTGATTCTATTCGCGGCGCTTTCTTTCTTATTAATTGCGAGAATTATAAAAAAATTAGCGGTCGAGAAATTCCTTTGCTTGATGAACGTTATTTTATTTGGTTTGAAGAAGTGGATTTCTGCCGAGAAGTTTATAAATTAGGCGGAGAGGTTTGGTATACACCAGTTGCCTCTTGCCTTGATTATGTCGGACAAAGCTTTTCCCAAGTTAAGTTAAGACAAAAACAGAAATATGTCGGCGATTCGATGTTGAAATATTTTCAGAAATGGGAGGCGGAATGGAAATATAAAATTTTAAAGTTTTTTTGGGGGATAATTAAGGTTATTCTATAAAAAAAGATATTTTATAAGTTAAAAATAAAAAATGAATAAAAAAGTCGGCATAATATTAATAAATTTTAAGGATTACGCGGAACGCTTTTTAGCGCCTTGCCGCGATTCTTTGCGTCTTCAGAATTATCCAGCTGAATTCATAAATATTTATATTGTTGATAACGCCTCAACCCCGAAAACATTGAAATATCTTCATGATAACTATCCGGAAGCAAAAATATTACCGCGTTTAGACGGAAATTATTCAGCCGCTAATAATCTTGGATTTTCCGAAGCTGAATCAGAGGAGTGCGATTATTTAGTGACTGTTAATATGGATACGGAAATGGATCCAGCCTGGCTTAGCGAATTAGTTTCTGCTTTAGAAAATAATCCAGAAGCGGGCATTGCTCAATCAAAAATTTTATTATTTCCAAAAACTGAAGAAGAAAAAAAACATCCGAGAATAAATAGCCTAGGAAACATGATTCATTTTTTAGGTTTCGGTTTTACATCCGCTTACGGCGAAGCCGATCGGGAAATAGAAGGTTATCCGGAAATAAAAGGTTATGC
>CAYIZF010000070.1:1986-3503 GCA_964367825.1 uncultured Gammaproteobacteria bacterium
CTTACGGCGAAGCCGATCGGGAAATAGAAGGTTATCCGGAAATAAAAGGTTATGCGAGCGGCTGTTCTTTTATTATCCGCGCCGAAGTTTTTGATAAGATTGACGGCTACAATGAAGAATATTACATGTATCATGACGACTTAGAAATAAGTCTTAAAGTAAAATTGGCTGGTTATAAAATAATCCTCGCCCCCCGTTCCATTATTTATCATAAATATGAATTTTCCCGCAGCACAAAGATGATTTATTATATGGAACGTAACCGCTATCTGACAATCATGACTTTTTATCCTGCATATTTAATGTTTTTAATTGCTTTGCCTTTGATAGTGATGGACTTGGGAATGATTTTTTATTCAATGATTGGTGGTTGGTTTAAAGAAGAAATGAAAATTTACGGTTATTTTTTTCATTTTAAAAATTATTTGGCGATTGAAAGAGAAAAGGCTAAAATCGAGTCCTTCCGTGTCGTTTCTTTTTCTAAAATTGCTAAAAATTTTGCCGGCAAAATCGAATTTACCGAAATTGCCAATCCTATTTTAAGCTATATCGTTAATCCTTTATTGGGTCTATATTGGTGGTTAATAAAAAAGATTGTTTAATATGGATTTATCTATTATTCTCGTCAACTATAAAAGTAAAAAGAAACTGGAATCATGTTTGGACTCTATTCTTAAAGCTGATAATCAGGGTTTGAATTATGAAATAATTTTAGTGGAAAATAATTCTGGTGATGATTTAAGCGATTTAGTGAAATTAAATTCAAATATCAGTTTATTGAAGTTAGAGAAAAATTTAGGCATGGGCGGCGGTAATAATCAAGGGATAGAAAAAGCTAAAGGAGAATATATCTTTATTCTTAACCCGGATACGATTATTAAAAACGGCGCGATAGTTACTTTATTAAATTATTTAAAATCCAATCCGGACGTGGGCATTGTTGGTCCAAAATTATTAAATCCGGATAATTCTTTACAATATTCTTGCTTCCGTTTTCCGAAATTATATATGCCGATTTTACGTCGGACATTTTTAGGAAAATATTTTTCTGCTAATACTAATAATTTTCAGATGACGGAATATGATCATAAGTCGATTAAAGAAATTGATTGGATGCTTGGTTCATCGCTCATGTTTAAGAAGGAGTTACCCCTTTCTAACGGGCAAGTATGGCATCCACAGTTTGATGAACGTTATTTTATGTATTTTGAAGACACGGATATTTGCCAAACTTGCCGGGCCAAAGGACTTAAAGTGGTCTATAATCCAGAGGCAATTTTAATCCATGACCATATTCGCCAAAGCGCTAAACATCCTTGGTATTTAGCTATCTTTATCGATCCGCTAGCCCGACGACATATTTATTCCTGGATAAAATATTTTTATAAGTGGAGAGCTAAATAATAGGATTTTAAATAAAGATTGCGCTTGTTAAAAAATAAATTTTTTAAATAAAATATGCAAAAAATTACTAAGGCTATTTTTCCGGTGGCGGGATTTGGAACGAGATTTTTGCC
>CAYIZF010000071.1:0-3488 GCA_964367825.1 uncultured Gammaproteobacteria bacterium
ATATTTTTTAAAAATTAATTGAAAAACTTATAAAAGTCTGATACTATTATAACATAATTTAATAATTAATACCAAGCAGCCGAAACCGCTAGTTGCGGTATTTTAATGTCTTTTTATGCCAACTGTCTTAGAAAATATAAAAAATAAAATAGCGAAAGAATTAAAGTTGAAAAAAGCAGTTTTTTCTTATCCGCCGAATGCTAATTTCGGTGATTTAAGCTTGGCTTGTTTTGAGCCGGCAAAAGAAAATAAAAAAAACCCGGCAGTTTTAGCTGGAGAATTGGCTGATAAATTAAAAAATAGCCATAAATTAAAAAAATATTTTTCGGACATGAAGGCGGCTGGCCCTTATCTTAATTTTTATGTTAAAGGGGAATATTTATCTAATCGGGTAATAAAAGAAATAAATAAAAAAGGCGAAAAATATGGCGCTAACCGTTCCGGGAGAGGCAAACAAGTAATGATTGAGTTTTCTAACGGTAATACTCATAAAGAATATCATGTTGGACATTTACGAAATATTTCTTATGGTGACGCCGTTAGCCACTTATTAAATGCTAATGGTTATAAAGCAATCCCAGTATCGTTTATTAATGATTTTGGTATTTTCACCGCTAAAACTCTTTGGAATTGGGAGCGCAATAAAGAATATGAGTCTAGCTCGGAAGCTAAGGGCTATCTTTTAGGAAAATGTTATAGTGAAGCTTCACGTATATTAGACGAACACCCGGAATATAAAGAGGAGGTTAGTAATATAATGAAGGCGATTGAAAGTCGCCAAGGAAAATATTATGAATTATGGGAGAAAACCAGAAGTTGGAGTATTGAATATTTTGACTCTATCTATAATGAATTAGAAATTAAATTTGATCACACTTTTTATGAAAGCGAATATATTGATGCCGGTTTGAAATTAGTTGATAAACTAGTTTCTTCCGGCCAATTAGTAAAAAGTCAGGGAGCGATTATTGCCAATCTTGAACAGTATGGCTTATCGGTTTTGCCGGTAATTAGAACAGATGGCACTGCGCTTTATCCCGTAGCGGATTTTGCTTTAGCGCAAGCGAAATTTAAAAATTATCATATTAAAGAGTCGATTTATGTTGTTGATGTCCGCCAAAGTTTATATTTTCAACAATTGGCTAAAATTTTTGAGCTTTTAGGCTATAAACAAAAGATAAAACATCTTAGTTATGACTTTGTCTCTTTACCGGACGGGATGATGGCTTCCCGCACGGGCAATGTGATTACTTATAAATTTTTGAAAAATAAGATTTGGGAGAAATTAATTGCCGAAACAAAAAAACGTCATGAGGACTGGATAGATAGCCGAGTAGAGCAAGCCGCTTTAAGCTTGGCTATTTCAACAATGAAGTTTGAAATGCTTAAGATTAGCGCTGATAAAATTATTATTTTTGATATTGATAACGCTTTGCGATTTGACGGTTTCACCGCTTGTTATCTACAATACGGTTATGCGCGTTTAAAGAGCGTTATTCGTAAAGAACCGGTAAGCTTTTTTAGCTGGCGAATAGATCTAAAACAGCTTAAAGAGGCAAGAGAAAAAGGATTATTGATGAAATTAGCTCAATATCAAGAAATCGTTAAACTGGCGGGAGAAAAATATAATCCGAGCGAAATCGCTAAATATTTATTTGAGTTAGTTCAACTGTCGAATGATTATTATCATGAAGTTACGATCCTTAAAGCGGAACCAAAAATACGTCGTGCCCGTTTAGCGTTAGTTAAGGCGGTTGCGCAAGTTTTAAATAACGGCTTTAATATTTTAGGTATGCCGGTGATTGAAGAAATGTAGACTAAAAATAATTTTATGGAAAAAAATGAAAAAGACAATTTAATGGATAAGATTGTTTCTCTTTGCAAGAGACGAGGATTTATTTTTCCGGCATGTGAAATTTATGGCGGATTTGCTAATTCTTATAGCTATGGCCCGTATGGTTCGGAATTAAAAAATAACATTAAGGCGCATTGGTGGAAAAAATTTATCCAAAGTCGTCCGGATATGGTTGGTATTGATGGTCCGATTTTACTTAATCCGAGATTATGGGAAGCATCAGGGCACACAACCGGTTTTAATGATGCAATGATTGATTGTAAAAAATGTAAAAAAAGATTTCGTGCCGATCATTTAGTTGAAGATCTAACCGGGCAAGATTTAGAGGGACAATTGGAAAAAATGACAGCGTTATTAAGAGATGCAAAAGCTAAATGTCCTAATTGCGGCGCGAGTGATTGGACTGAGGCGCGCAATTTTAACATGATGTTCAAGACTGAGATGAATGGTATTGTTGATGAAGTCGGCAATTATCTTCCGGTCTATCTTCGTCCGGAAACAGCTGGCGCGATTTTCGTTGAATTTAAAAATGTGGTTGATTCGACTCGCCTAAAGATCCCGTTTGGTATCGGTCAAATCGGTAAAGCTTTCCGCAATGAAATTGTCGCGGGCAATTTTATTTTCCGTCTCAGAGAATTTGAACAGATGGAAATTGAATATTTTATTTCCCCAGAAATGAATTGGGAACCGGTTTTTGAAAACTGGTTAACTTTGCAAGAAGAATTCATTATCGACTTAGGAGCTAAACCGGAGAATCTTCGCCGCTATGAGCACCCTAAAGAAAAATTATCTCATTATTCTCGTAAGACAATTGATATTCAATATAAATATCCTTTTGGCTGGCAGGAGCTATTTGGCTTAGCGCATCGTGGTGATTTTGATTTAACTAAACACTCTGATGCCTCCGGGAATAAACTTGATTATCTCGACACAGAAACTAACAAAAGATACACCCCTCATATTATTGAACCGACGTTTGGATTAGATAGAGCTATTTTAGTGTCTTTACTTTCTGCTTATGAGGAAGAAGAAGTTAATGGAGAAATGCGCGTATTAATGAAGTTCCCATATAAGATTGCGCCGGTAAAGATTGCTGTTTTTCCGTTATTAAAGAATAAACCCGACTTAGTTAATAAAGCTAAAGAAATATATAATTCTTTGAAAGAATCTTTCAACACGGAATTCGATGACAACGGCAATATTGGTAAGCGTTATCGTCGCCAAGATGAAATCGGAACTCCGTTTTGTGTCACTGTTGATTTTGAAAGTTTAGAAAATGATGAGGTTACTGTTCGCGATCGCGATACAATGAAACAAGAGAGAATAAAAATATCAGAACTGGAAAATTTTTTTCGCGCGAAGATTTAAAAGCGGAAAAATCTCCGATTGAAAAAATAAAAAAATAAAAATTCCTT
This sequence comes from uncultured Gammaproteobacteria bacterium, assembly GCA_964367825.1. Classification (GTDB taxonomy): domain Bacteria; phylum Patescibacteriota; class Patescibacteriia; order Patescibacteriales; family UBA12465; genus UBA12465. Next base: position 3,271 of record CAYIZF010000071.1, read on the forward strand.
TGCCTCGGAATCGGCAGGGGAATTTTTTTGTAAAAAATTTTAAAAAAGGGGAAAAACTATTGCTAGTTAAATTTATAAGTTGTATAATTACAATAATGACAGGTCATCGTATTATTATTTTTATGATATGTTAAGGGTATGTCACAATTTGGACATTTTTGAACATAACCACAGTTTTTACAAGTTACGGTAGTTGAGTATCCTCTTCTATTTAATAA
>CAYIZF010000072.1:0-3359 GCA_964367825.1 uncultured Gammaproteobacteria bacterium
CATAATTTAGATAATTTTTCTGAAGTAGAAAAAATAAGTATTGGTTCATCGCTTGAAATCGAAGGGGAACTTGTTGAATCCCCGGCGGCCGGACAAGCGTTTGAATTAAAAGCAAAAAAAATTATAGTCCTTAATCGCGCAGCGGATGATTATCCTTTACAGAAGAAAAAACATAGTTTTGAATTTTTAAGAACGATTGCTCACTTACGCGGACGCAGCAATACTTTTTCTGCGGTTTTTCGTTTACGTTCAACCTTAAGTTTTGCTATTCATAAATTTTTTCAAGAAGAAGGATTTAGTTATATCCATACTCCGATAATTTCGACGAGTGACTGTGAAGGTGCCGGTGAAATGTTTCAAATCACTACGCTTGATTTAAAAAATGCGCCGAAAGATGAAAAAGGAGAAGTGGATTATAAGGAAGATTTTTTTGGTAAAAAAGCGGGTTTAACTGTTAGTGGCCAATTAAACGCTGAAGCTTTAGTAATGGGTTTAAATAAAGTCTATACTTTCGGTCCGACTTTTCGTGCTGAAGAATCATACACTACCCGCCACGCCAGCGAATTTTGGATGATGGAACCGGAAATGGCTTTTGCGGATTTAAATGATGATATGAACATGGAAGAAAAGATGATTAAATATTTGATAAATTATATCTTAAAAGAAATTCCGGAAGAAATGGAATTCTTTAATAAATTTATTGATCCGACCCTAATTGAACGCCTGACTAAATTAGCTAATTCCGAGTTCCGTCGCATGACCTATACCGAGGGAATTGAATTATTAAAGAAGTCAGGCAAGAAGTTTGAATATCCGGTTGAATGGGGAATTGATTTGCAAACTGAACACGAACGTTATCTGTGTGAAGAAGTTGTTAATGGTCCGATTTTTTTAACCGATTACCCGAAAGACATTAAAGCTTTTTACATGCGTATGAATGATGACGGAAAAACGGTCGCGGCGGTTGATTTATTAGTTCCGGGCATCGGTGAAATTTGTGGTGGCAGCCAAAGAGAAGAACGTCTTGATGTTTTAAAGGCGAGAATGGCAGAAATGGGACTTAAGGAAGAAGATTATGTTTGGTATCTTGATTTACGCAAATTCGGTTCAGTCAAACATGCCGGTTTCGGTTTGGGCTTTGAAAGATTAATTATGTATTTTTCCGGTATGGCTAATATCCGCGATACTATTCCGTTTCCGAGAACGCCAAAGAGCGCTGAATTTTAATTTTAAATTTAATTTATGTTGATAGGAATGAGGTTATTATCTTTTTTTATAATTTTACCCTTACCGGTTATCCTGATAATTTCGATTGTCTTGGCTATCCGGAACGGGAATACAAATATGAACAATAAACACAACGCAAAGTACACTTTTTATTATCTTCTGTCGCTGGCCGCTTTAATTTTCATGGCTATATCACTTGGCATGATATTATTCGGCATTATCGATAAAACAATTCCGGATATTTTAAAAATGTATGGTTCAAGTTCGATCGGTAGCCAAATGAGATTTGCTATTTCCGCTTTATTTATTTCTGCACCGATATTTTATTGTATGTCTTATTTGATTAACAAGGGGCTTCATAAAGGAGAATTAGAAAAAGATTCAGCCACTCGTCGTTGGCTGACTTATTTTATTATTTTAGTTTCTTCTTTAATTATTCTTGGTTCGTTTGTTGGTGTAATTAATAATTTTTTATCCGGCGAATTAACTTCTCGTTTCTTGCTTAAGGCTGCTTCTGTTTTGCTTATTTCCGGTCTCGCTTTTTCTTTCTATCTTTATGATGTTAAAAGAGAGAATCCGGAAAAACCAAGTAAAGTTGCTAAGATTTTTTTCTTTAGCACATTAGCGATAGTGATTGCTATTTTTGTGGCCGCTTGGTTTTTTGTTGAATCACCGAAAGTAGCGCGTCAACGTCGCGTAGATGATGTTATTATTCAAAGCATGAATAGTTTAGAAAATGCAGTTAACAGTTATTATGAAGGGAATAAGAGATTGCCGAACGATATTGAAGAATTAAAAAATTATCGTTATTCTTATTACCCAAATTTTAATAGCATGATTGATCCGGAAACTAAGGAACCGATTGTTTATCAAAAAGTCAGCGATAAGGAATATGAAATGTGCGCGACCTTTAGAACAAATTCGTTTACGGAAAATGGACAGGAAATACCACCTTACGAAATAGCCGTCTATAGCGGTAACAAAGAACATCTAGCTGGTTACCAATGTGTAAAGGGTGGTTTATATGTTATTGAAGCGGTTGAAACAAAAGACGCAAAATTGGTTAAATAATTATGATGGATTTTACGACTGAAAAATTTTCCGGCCCGCTCGGCTTATTGTTGAGTATGATTGAGAGCGAAGAAATGGATATAACCGAAATTGCTCTTGCTAAGATTGCCGATGAATATGTTAATTATATTCGTTCAGCATCCGACATTGATCCCGATGAAATGGCTGATTTTTTAGTAATTGCGGCTAAGCTTTTATTTATTAAATCAAAAGCTCTTCTTCCTTATCTCTATACTGCCGAAGATGAACAAGAAGTTGATGATTTAGAACGTCAACTGAAGATGTATAAAGAGTTTGTTGCGGCTAGCCAGAAAATAAAAGGAATTATTGCTGAAAAAAAATTCTTATTCTTGCCGCCGTTATTAAAAAATCGCCGCCAGCAATTTAATTTGCCGGTTTTTACCGCTCCAGTAAAAATCAACAGCGATTTAATGCATGAAGTTTTTCTGAAATTGTTATTGGCTTTGGAAAAATTAAAAGAAGAGAAATTACCGGAGTCGCGCTTAGAACCGAAGATAAGTATCGATGATAAAATTCTGCAGATTAAAAAAATGATTCTTGATAAAGCGCGCGTTAATTTTTCTAAATTGCTTGAAACAGCGGAAAATAAGACGGAAATTATTGTTAGCTTTTTAGCGGTTTTAGAACTAGCTAAACAAAAAGAACTCGTTTTTGAACAAGATGAATTATTCGGAGAAATAAATATCACTCGTAATCAACACCAAGAAGAAAAAAATTAAAAATTAAAATATGTCTTTACAGTCACAAATTGAATCAATATTATTTGTCGCGATTAAGCCGATGCCTATTAAGGAACTGGCTGATTTATTAAAAGTAAAAACTAAAGAAGCTGAAGAAGCATTAGAAACTTTAGGAGTGGAATATAAGAATAATGGACGTGGTTTAAGTTTGATAAAGAATAATAATCAATATCAATTAACCACCGCGCCGGAGAATGCGGCTTTAATTCAGGAATTTTTAAAAGATGAAACGAGTGGGGAATTATCCCAACCAAGCCTAGAGGCTTTAACTGTTATTGCTTATCGCGGACCGATTGGTAA
>CAYIZF010000073.1:0-3236 GCA_964367825.1 uncultured Gammaproteobacteria bacterium
CAGACTAATTCAGTTTCTTCTATTTTATTTAAATTAGTTGTTTTTATGGATTGTAAGTTAACTAACTCCGGATTAATCGTATTTAATATTACCCAAGAGATAACTAAAATAATTAAACCGGCGATACTTCCAGAAATTAAATTTTTAGCTTGGGAAACTTTTCCGGAATCGCCACCGGATGTCAACCAGATAACGCCAGCCCCCATTAACATTATAGTTGCTAAAATCCCGGCGATGGCTAGGCCGTAATTATAAATAGCGCCGATATATTTAGCCAATAAAGTGCTATCAATTTTTCCAGTAGCGCTATTATAGGTCCCAACACTGGTAGAGGCGCCTCTATTAAAATTAGAGTCAGGAATACTAACCTGGGGAGTAAAATCCAATGATTTAACCGAGTCGGTCTTGCTTTGAGCCATAGCCGGCGAAGGAAATGCGAGAATAGACATCGCGCCGATAATTTGGAGAACGAAAAAGATACCGGCTGAAAATTTTATTAAATTAAATTTGGACTTTGTCATATATTTTCGGAATTATATTTTTCCGATGAATTTTATTTTTTTTCCGCCGCTTTTTTTAACATCAGTTGCTATTTCTTTTATTAGTTTTTGAGTGACATCGCGTCCGCCCAGTCCGACGATATAATTTTTTATATTTAATTTATTATTCGGTAGGGAAGTTTTAATATCGGAAAATAATGGTCCGGCTTGCCCTAAACTAATCGCTTTTTCGATAACAGCAATATTTTTAGCAGTTAATAGTATTTTATTAATTTCTTCGCCCGGGAAAGGGCGATAAGTTTTTATTTTTAAAATACCGGTTTTTTTATCATTTTTTAAAGCTTCGCGGATGGTGCCGATAACCGAACCCATAGCGATTAAAATTGTTTCTGGTTTTTTTGGACCATAATATTCAATTAAGCCATTGTCTTTATTTTTTCTGCCTAAAATACTCATCAAATCTTTATACTCTTTTTTTATTACCGCAAGGCTAGCCGCTAAATCATTATGCAAACTTTCTCTGGCTTCAAAATAATTTGCCGGTGTGGCAAAAGCACCGAGAGTAACCGGATTATCGGTATTTAAAAATTGACCAGTTTTAGGATTATAATCAGGGAGAAATTTTTTAATCATTTCCGAGGAAGGAATAATTACCGGCTCATATGCATGAGTTAAAATAAAACCATCAACGTTAACCATTACTGGTAACTGTAATTTTTCAGCAATTTTATAAGCTAAAATATGAAGATCAATGGCTTCTTGATTAGAATCGGCAAATAAATGAATCCAACCGGCATCGCGGACAACCATCACGTCGCTATGATCATTCCAGATATTTATCGGCGCAGAAATAGCTCGATTAGCGCAAGTCATAACGACTGGCAATCTCATGCCGGCGATATTAAAAATAACTTCCGTCATTAACAACAAACCCTGGGAGCTAGTGGCACTATAACTGCGAACGCCGGTAGCGCTAGCGCCCAAGACTATTGAGGCGGCGGCAAATTCGCTTTCAGCGCGAACATATTCGTAATCGGTTTCGCCGTTAGCTTTTAGTTTAGCTAGCTTTTCAACGATATGAGTTTGCGGGGTGATTGGATAAGCGGAAACTACCGCCGGTTTAATATTCTTAATTACGGCGGCGATGGCTTGTGAGCCTTCTAAAATTTGTTTTTTATTTTCCATATTTAATTCTAAAAGTCATTTTCCATTTTTATCGCTTTAACCGGACATTCATGCGCGCATAAACCACAGCCTTTGCAATAATCGTAATCGGTCTCCGGTTTTATTTTTTTTGATTCTGCTTGCGGTTTCATTTTAATACATCCTTCCGGGCAAATTTTTGCGCACAAAGAACAACCGATGCAGGTATTAAAATCGATTACCGGTTTTTTTGTTCTCCAGGAACCGGTTTTATTGCTTAAAGTTGAATTTGGTTTTGCGGTTAGATTAATTGTTTGCGCTTTCATAATCTTTAGTGATAGCTAAAATATTTTTTTCAATTATTCCATTTCCTTTTTCTTTAAATTTTTCCGCGATGGCTTTTTTTAATGATTCTAAACTGATTAAGCCGGTATATTTTGCGAAGGCACCAAGAATAACCGTGTTAACCATATTTTTACCGAATATTTCCATGGCGATTTCGGTGGCGGCGGTAAAATGGAGATGTTTAAATTTTTTATTTAATTCCGGCCAGTTATTTTTTTTGGAATTAATAATTATAATCGTATCTTTAGTACAGCCGGTAAAAACATTAACACTTTCAAGCAAGGTTGAATCTTGGATAATTAAAATTGTCGGATTATAAATCTGTTCGCGGGTAATAATTGGTTCGCGGCTGACGCGAGCGAATGATTGGATCGGAGCGCCGGTTCTTTCAACGCCAAAACTAGGAAAAGCTTGCGCTTCATAGCCGTCATAAAAAGCAGCTAAAGCGATAAGCTCGGCCGCCGTGACTACGCCTTGACCGCCACGTCCATGAATTCTTATTTGTTCTGTATTATTTTTCATCTGAGTTTTTATAACTTTTATTTATTTTCAGTTGATGAATCTAGTGTTTGTTGTTGTAATATGCCATCGAATAATTCTTGGAATTTTTCTGCTGAATAGTAACCAGTAATCGGATAATTATTAACAAACCAAGTCGGCGTACCTTGTATCTTTAGAGATTCTCCGTTTTCGTAATCTTGTTTTATGGCGCTAACATATACTCGATTATTAAAACAAGTTTCGAATTTAACCATATCTAAAATATTAAGGGATTTTGCCCAAGAAATAATATCAGTTTTTATGGTTGTGGCATCTTTAAGATTATCTTGGTTAAGGAAAAGAGAATCATAAGCTTCCCAATATTTTCCTTGTTCGCCGGCGCAACGGGCGGCTAGAGCCAGGTTTATCGAAGTGTCGTGAATAGGATAATCGCGAATAACTAATCTAACTGTTTGTTTATATTGTTCGGTTAGATTTCTTATTTCTTCGGCTGATTGTTTACAAAAAGGACAAGCAAAATCAGTAAATTCAACTATAGTAATTTTCGGATCGATGGCTCCGGTAGCGTAAGGATTAGTTCCGTTAATTAAATTTAAATAAGCTTGACGCTGATTTTTTAGGGCATTTGAAGACTCTTCAGTCTGGATGCGTTTTACTTCTTTAATAATATAGATTGCCGATGCGGTTGCTGCAATTAGAATTAAACCAATTAAAATTAAAAGAATGACACCCCACCATTTTTTATAC
>CAYIZF010000074.1:0-3207 GCA_964367825.1 uncultured Gammaproteobacteria bacterium
CTTAAATTTTGTATGTAGAAGTTTTTCTTCAAGTTTATTTTCCTTAACCCAATTATAATAATCCAACATCGTTTTATTTTCATGCGCGCGGCGAATTGCGCGTCCCTTATCAATCTTATACAAACCCTCGAAACGTTTTTGTCTAATAGCTTTAGTGGTTGGAATCGGCTGACCGCCGCCGCCAAGACACCCGCCCGGACAAGACATAACCTCAATATAATGATATTTTTTTAAACGAGGCAACACATGTCCGATATTTCCAATTCCATTTACTACTCCAACTCTTAATTTCCGACCGTTTAAATTAACCAGGGCTTCTTTAAAACCAGTCATCCCTCTTACCTCTTTAAATTCTAGACGATTATCGCAAAGCTTATTTTTACTCTTAGCGCAGCTTAAAGAAACGGCCGTTCTAAGAGCTGATTCCATTACACCGCCGGAAGCGCCGTAGATTGCCGCCGCTCCCGATCCGTTATTAAATAAATCTTCCGTTCCACTATCGGGCAATGTTTTAAAATCAATTCGATTTTTCTTGATTAAATAAGCCAATTCTCTAGTGGTTAAAACAAAATCAACTAACGGACGACCATTTAAACTTAATTCCGGACGAATCGATTCGTGTTTTTTAGCTGTGCAAGGCATTATCGAAACAAGAATAATATCTTTCGGATTAATATTATTTTTCTTAGCCCAATAAGTTTTTATCGCCCCGGCCAAATGAATATGCGGTGAGCGAGCAGTAGTTAAATTCGGCAATAATTCCGGATGATAAAATTCAACATAAGTAACCCAAGCCGGACAACAAGAAGTCATCATTGGAAAAACCGCTTTTTTATTTTTTACTCTTTCTAACAGTTCTTCAGCCTCAACTATAGTGGTTATATCAGCGCCGAAATTAACATCGAAAACATGACTAAAACCAATCTGCTTAAGCGCGGAATTTATTTTCCCCTCACAATTTTCACCATAGGGCAAACCGAATTCCTCGCCTAAAGAAACACGAATTGAAGGAGCGAATTGCGCAATGACAATTTTCTTCTTATCTTTAATCGCCGCCTCAACCGGCGCAAAAGCGGATTGTTCCTGGGCGGAAGCTGCTGGGCAACGTAAAGTACATTGTCCACAATTTATACAAGTTTTATTTTTATCTTTAGTTGGAACAATTTCTTGGTTAACTCCAAATCCCCTCATTTCTAAATAATTTATTTTCTGAATTTCACTACAAGCCTCAAGGCAGTTTTTACAATCAATACATTGTGTTCCGTCTATTTCTACCGCGTTAGAAAAACGATATATCTTGCGTTTCTTTTTTCGATCTTTGAAAAGACGAATATTCGCTTTATATTCCGCAGCAAATTTTAATAAATCACAATCATAACGACGAAGACAATCAACGCATTTTTCTTCATGTTCGGAAAATATTAATTCAAGATTAAGCCGACGCGCCTCTCTAATTCGCGGACTATCAGTTAATATCTTCATACCCTCGACTGCTAAAGTCGAACAAGCGGTTTCTAAACGATTACATCCCTCAATTTCAACTACACATATCCGGCAATTCGCCTGCACTTTTAAATCCGGATGATGGCAAAGCGTCGGAACAATAAAACCATTCGCCGTCGCCACATCTAAGATTGTCTGCCCCGCTTTAAATCGGACTTTTTTATTGTTTATGATTAAAGTCATTATTTTTTATTTTTTTATTTCTTAATCTTTACCAAATCTTGATAAATTCGATAGGAATATAAAATAGAAATCGGAGCGATAATGAAATTAAACAATTGGACAAAATAAGAATAGATGCTCCAAGCTAAACCCTGTTCCGAAAGTTTATCCAAAGGAGCGGTAATAATCATCGCAACAACCCATAAAATAACGGCTAAGAATAATATCCTGCCCAAAATCGGCCAAAAATATCCGGTAACTAATTCTTTACTGCGCTTAATCGCCGCCATTCCTCGTTTATCTTCAAAGAAAAAAACATAAACCGCTAATGAATAAAAAACCGAGAAAATGATACCGGGGATAATTAAAAGCAGAGACCAAAGAAGGACAAGGAGCGCTGTCAAAAGCGCTAAACCGATATACGACCAAGCAAGTGAGCGTGTTTCTTTAAATATTTTAAGAGGCTTGCCTTCATAATCTTTCTTAATCAGCAGGAACAAAGCGACATAGCTTCGAATCATAAAGTAAAAAATCGCGCAAAACCCGAGAATCAAGAAAATAAAGGCAATCATTTCAAAATAAATGGAATCGATATTTCCACTTTTAAGAGTTATAATAGTAAACAACAAAATTATGGCCATTGGAATAAGGGCATAAATAAAACCCCAAACACTAACCATAATAAACTTGGCCAGATTCTTCCACCAAACCTTAATCGACGACTCAAGTAAGTCGATGGTTGGTGTTAACTTTTCTTTAACTTTTTTTTCATCTTCCATAAAATTAAAATTAAACTTTCTTTTTTAAAATATTTAAAAAATAACTTTTTATTGTTAGCGGCAACGAACGGCCAAGAGCGCAAAAACTTGTTTCTTCTAAATTAGTAATAAGATCATCAAATAATTTTTTATCAAAATCCTTTTGTTTTATTAATTCCGCCAAACGATATGTTCCTTCCCGACAAGTAACACAATTTCCGCAGCTTTGCGCGGCAAAAAAATTAATCCAATAATTAAGCAATTTCTTTTTATCAGTATTTTTTAAATCATAGACAGTAATCGAACCGGCATCTTCAATCGGACGATTAAGTTGCTCGGAATTTAAAACTTCCCCGGCCGCTTCCCCGCCAACTTGGATAAAAAACGGAAAATCAGGCACGTTATTAGTATGACGCAAAACATCTTCAATACTAAATACCGCCGGTAAATGAAAAACACCGCGATGACGAACAGCGCCGTTAATCGAATAAAACCGCTCATAATTAAACTCTCCCTTACTAACTAGGCTAACATCATAAAATGTTTCCACATTACTCACAAGCGTCGGCGCATTAAATAAACCGTGGCAGGTTGGGTATGGCGGTTTTAACCGCGGCTCTAATTTCTTGCCTTCAATAAAATTTAAAAGGGCCGTTTCTTCTCCGCTGATATAAAATAAATCCTCAGATTTAACTATAAAATTTATTTTCTTTTCAAGACCGGAATATTTCTTTTGGCTAAAAACATCTTTTAATTTTTGCGAATATTTTTTATGGTATTCATG
>CAYIZF010000075.1:0-3177 GCA_964367825.1 uncultured Gammaproteobacteria bacterium
GTAGTCGGTTAATTCGGTAAATATTTTTGTTTTTTTATTTTTAAATATGTCGTCGATAATAACCAGTCTTTTTTTAACAAACAGGGAGCCGGTATTTATTTTTTCATCGATTTCTTTTAGCGTTGCGTTTCGGCCATCAACAAAACCTAGACTATCGGCGGCCGGGTCAGTGTCTTTAATATATTTATTTTTCATTTCTTGGAGCAAACGGTGGCTGCGAAAAGTATCGGCTCCGTATAAAAATATTATCATAATTGGCTAGATGTTTAGTTTCGATGTTTAGAATAGTTATTTTTTTTCAATTTTAACTTGTTTGAGGGAAATTATTTTTTGCTCTAAAAATTTTTCCGCCACATCTTTAAATAATTTTGGGTTGTCGGTTGTATAATATTTTCTTTGTGGATTTTTAACCGGTTTTAAACCTAATTCTTCATGTCGGGAAAGATAATTCTTTAAGGATTCGGCGACTATTTCTCCCGGGTTAGGAATAGCGACTTTTTTTCCCATGATTTTTACCGCTTCTTTATATAAAAAAGGGAAGTGAGTGCAGCCAAGAATTACGGTGTCGACCCGATGTGCTTTAAAGGGGTGTAAATATTCTTTTAAAATCATTTTTGTCTCCGGTTTTTTTATCCAGTTTTCTTCGATTAGAGGAACAAGGAGAGGCGCGCTTTGAGAAATAATTTTAAGTTTCGGATTAATTTTTTTTAATTCGATTTCATAAGCGCCGGAATTAATTGTCGCTTTAGTTCCTAGAATTCCGACATTTTTACACTTTTTGTTGTTGGCAATTTTTTCAGCTATTGGTCTAATGACGCCTAACATACGGCGATGAGGGTAGTGTTTAGGCAGATACTTCATTTGTGCACGGCGCAGAGCCTGGGCTGAGGCGGTATTACAGGCTACTATAATTAGATTACATCCGGATTTAAAGAGAAAATCGGCCGCTTCACGTGTGTATTTGTATATGGTTTCCGGAGATTTAGATCCATAAGGAAGACGCGCATTATCGCCGAGATAAAAGTAATTATATTCAGGTAATTTTTTTAGAAAAGATTTTAAAATAGATAAACCGCCGAGACCAGAATCAAAGACGCCGATAATATTTTTTGTTTTTGCTTTTGTTTTGGGTTTGTTATTTTTATTGTCTGACATATTTTTTAAATAGATTTCCGCGTTCTTTGTAGTTTTTAAATATTCCAAAACTGGCGCAAGCCGTGGATAATAAGACGATGTCGCCGCTAATAGCTTTTTGTTCGGCTGTTTTTACCGCCTCCGCCATATCGGCGACTTCTTTTATATTTTCTTTAGAAAATTTTATGGCCTTTAATTCTTTTTTTATTCTGGCTGTCCCTTTGCCTGGCAATAAAATTAAAAATTTAACTTTCGCTTTTATTTTTTTAGCTAAATCTTTGAAATCCGCGCCCTTATCCGCTCCGCCGGCAATTTGGATAATCGGAGAGGAGAAGGATTCTAAATCGAGGCTAGTGCTTTCCGGTGTGGTTGAAAAACTGTTGTCAAAGTATTTAACGCCATTAATTTCTTCGACTAATTCTAATCGGTGTTCGAGATTGCTAAAATTAGCGATAGTTTTTTTCGCTTGTGAGTCTTTTATTTTTAGAATTTTAGCGACGGCTAAAGCGGCCCCGATATTTTGTTTATTATAATCGCCGACTAATTTTGAAGGCGCGGTACTGGCCGTAAAGAAAATTAATTTTCCGGCAACTTTTTCTTTTTTTAGTTTAGGGGTCAAAGATTTATTGGTGATTAAATATTCATTTCCCGGTTTTTTAGCGATATTAAGTTTTGCTTGCCAGTAGCCGTTAAAGGAATGGTGGTAATTCGGATTATTCGGATCGGCCGGCGCTAAATGTTCTTTGTATAAATTAGTGATAACGGAAATTTTAGGTGCGAATCTTAAATCTTCAAGTTGAAAACTTGATAATTCCAATACGACATAATCAGTCGGTTTGATTTTATTTAAAAAAGTCAAAGGAGACACTCCGATATTTCCGCCGAGCCAAACTTTTTTACCGGCGTCTTTTAATATTTGATAAATTAAACTAGCCGTCGTGCCTTTGCCCTTAGTGCCGGTTACACCGATAACATTTTTTGTCGGACAGAGCTTGAGAAAAACATTTAAAGGACTGGAGGCAGTGGTTTGTCCCTTTTTTAAAGCCTCAGTGATACCGGGACAAAATAAAGGCCAGCCCGGAGAACGGAAAAGAACATCAAATTTATATAAATTTTTATTAAAGCCTTTCGGATCTTGGCGGGCGTCTTTTATTGTTATCTCGGCTTTAACTTTTTGCTCTTTTAATATCTTTAACAAGGCTTGGTTATCAAGCCCAAATCCGAGCAAGGCAATTTTTTTGCCGCTTAAGTTTTGTAAGTGGGTGAATTTTGGCATTTTGATAAATATTTACTTATTTTAAGTCGCTTTTATTTTAAATCGCCCCAATTATTACCGCGGCTTTCGTCAACAAGGATAGGCACGCGTAATTTTAGAACGCCTTCCATTATCGCTTTTATTTTAGGAGCATAGAAATCAAGCTTATCTTTTTTGATTTCAAAAATCAATTCATCATGGATTTGCAGCAACATTTTAATTTCATCTTTGTGCCCGTCGATCAGTTCTTCAATTTTTATCATTGCCATTTTAATTAAATCGGCCGCCGTTCCTTGGAGTGGCGTGTTCATGGCCATGCGCTCAGCGCTTTTTCTCACCATTGGAATACTAGAATCAATTTCCGGCAATGGGCGCTTTCGTCCGAAAAGAGTAATAGTGTATTTTTTTTGGCGGGCTTCTTTAATAGAATTATCAACCATTTTTTTAACACTCGGAAAAGCGGTAAAATATTTTTTGATAAATTCATTGGCTCGGGAATAAGAGATGCCGGCGGATTGGCTTAAACCATGCGGACCTTGTCCGTATAATATACCAAAGTTTATCGCCTTAGCTTCGCGGCGCATTTTTTTAGTGACTTCATTAAGTTCGACTTCGTTAATTTCCGCGGCGGTAGCGGTATGGATATCCTCGCCATCTTTAAAAGTAGTAATCATTTTTTTATCGCCGGAAATATGAGCGGCTAAACGTAGTTCAATTTGGGAATAATCAAAACCGATAAATTGGTAGCCGGAAGCGGCGACAAAAGCTTCTCTTACTTTTCGTCCCTC